>NZ_BCQU01000004.1:0-126813 GCF_001552235.1 Actinomadura rubrobrunea NBRC 15275
GGACAGAACATCTAGGCGGCCATCACCCGCATCACCGCCGGGTAGGCCAGGAAGATCAGGAACGCGGCGCACAGCAGGAGCTGGGCGACGAGCATCGACTGGGACCGCTCGCCCGCCTTGCCCTCCAGCTCCGACAGCTCCCGGCTGCGCATGGACGCGGCCCGCGCCGTCAGCGACTTGCGGACCTGCGCCCCGTCGTCGGCGACCAGCGCCAGCGCGCCCGACAGGTCGCGCAGCTCGTCGATGTCCAGCTCGTCGCCGAGGCGGCCGAGCGCCTGCCACGGGGTCTGCCCGGTGATGCGCGCGCCCGCCACCGCGTCGCGGATGCGCAGCATCGCCCAGCCGTCGCCGACGTCGGACGCGGCCATCAGCGCCTCGGGCACGCCGCGTCCGCCCGCCAGGTTCATCGCCACCAGGTCGAGGAACGCGCCGACGACGTGCCGGAAGTCCTGGCGCCGCGCCCGCGCCTCCTCCTTGAGCTGCATGTCGGGGAAGAAGAAGAACAGCGCCGCGAACAGCACGCAGATCCACAGCGGCACCTGGAACGACACCCCGGCGCCGAGCAGCGCGAAGTAGGCGGCGACCACCGGGGTGAACAGCAGCGCCGTGGCGGGCAGCAGGAACTTGGTGGCCAGGAACGCCTCCAGCGACCGGCCGGTGATGGCCAGGTCGGCGCGCACCGAATGCATCCGCCACCCGCGCGCCTCGCACAGCTTCACCAGCTCCCGGCCGATGCGGGCGCGCAGCCCGCCGACCTTCTCCAGCGTGGGCGCCATGCGCCGCGCGGCGTTCTCCTCGTCGCGGCGGCGGGCGGCGTCGAAGGCGGCCAGCCGCGCCGCCAGCCCGGGACGCGGCGGGAACAGCGCCCGCACCAGCAGGTACAGACCGGCGCCGACGACCGCCCCGGCCAGCAGCGCGCCGGTCATGCCGTCGCCCGTCATGCCGCACCACCTCCGCCCGCGTCCATCGCGTGCCGTCCGCGCAGCGCCGTCTCGGTCGAGGAGCCGCCCGCCTGCCAGGACGCCACGGTGGTCGGCACCTCGCCGGGCACGCCGGGCTGCGCCGTCCGCGCCCTGGTGAGGAACCGGGCGGGCATCTCGTGCCGGGCCAGCCGCCGCAGCCACAGGAAGCCCGCCGCGTACAGGGCGATCACCAGGGTCAGCACCAGCTGCCCGAGGAAGTCGTCGTAGGGCCGCACGTAGTCGTGGTTGAAGATCGCCAGGCCGAGCGCCGTGCCGACGGAGACGCCGACGACGATACGGACGCTGCGCCGGGTGGCGCGCCGGTCGGCCTCGACGCGGCGGCGCATGTCGAGCTCGGCGCGGGCGGAGGCGGCCAGCGCGGTGAGCATGTCGCGCAGTCCGGGGCCGCGCAGCCGCGCGTTGAGGATCAGCGCGGCGACGACCAGGTCGGCGGACGGGTCGTCCAGGTCGTCGGCGAAGCGGCGCAGCGCCTCGGGCATGGGGACGCGGGTGTGCAGCCGGTCCACCAGCGTCTCCAGCGGACGCCGCAGCACCGGGGACGCCGCCCGCAGGGAGGCCGGGATGGCCTGCTCCAGGCCGACCGCCCCGGCGATCGTGTCGCGCAGCGACTCGGTCCAGGCGGCCAGCGCCTCCAGCCGCGCCATGGCGCGCCGCTCCTCCGCCGCGCCGCCCGCCAGCCCGTTCCAGGCGAGGACGAGCACGGCGGTGCCGAGCGCGCCGATCGGCCAGCGCGTCACGATGAGCACCAGCGCGCCCGCCACGGCCGCGAGGGCGCCGCGCGTGGTCAGCGTGCGGACCAGCTCCTCGCGCCGCCTCCCCCGCGCCGGCGCCGGCCGCACGGGCATCCCGCGGATCGCCGCGACCAGCAGCAGGACGCCGCCGCCGACCGCCGCGCCCGCGACGACGGCGAGCAGCACGTCCGCCGAGTACACCTCACCCACCTCCCCGGCGGGCGGCGGCCCGGGTCACCACGGGCCTCCGAGGGAGGTGTCGTAGCCGTGCCGGGCCAGGTCCTCGGCGCAGGCGATCGGGGCGGACGGGACGGCGTGCCCGTCGGGGCCCATGGCGAACACCTCCGACGACAGCACCCGCCCGTCGCAGCCGGTGACCTCCCGGACGCTGGACACGAAGCGGCGCAGCCGCCCGCCGCTCGCGTAGTCGTTGCGCTTCTCGATGAACACCACGAAGTCGATCGCGCCCGCGATGAGCATGTGGGTGGCCTCCACCGGCAGCCGCTCCTCCGCCTGGATGGCGTACGTGGCGATGCGGTTGAAGACCTCCATCGACGAGTTGGCGTGGATGGTCGACAGCGACCCGTCGTTGCCCTGCGTCATCGCGTTGAGCATGGTGACGATCTCGTCGCCGAGGACCTCGCCGACGATGACGCGCGAGGGGTTCATGCGCAGCGACCGGCGCACCAGCTCGGCCATGGAGATCGCGCCCTGCCCCTCGGAGTTCGGCAGCCGCTGCTCGAACGCCACGACGTTGGGGTGCAGGTCGGGGAAGGCGTCCAGGCCCAGCTCCAGCGCGCGCTCGACCGTGATGAGCCGTTCGTGCGGCGGGATCTCGTTGGCCAGGGCGCGCAGCAGCGTGGTCTTCCCGGCGTTGGTCGCCCCGGCGATCATGATGTTCTTGCGGGCGGCCACCGCGGCGGAGAAGAACCGGGCCAGCTCCTCGGTCATGGTGCCGTTGCCGACGAGGTCGGACAGGAACACCTTGTGGAGGCGGGCGCGCCGGATCGACAGCGCGGGCCGCACCGTGACGTCCATCACCGCCGACAGCCGCGAGCCGTCCGGCAGCCGCAGGTCCAGCTGCGGGTTGGCGGTGTCGAACGGACGCGACGACAGGCCGCTGTAGGCGGCGAGGACCTGGATCAGCTCGATGAGCTCCTCGTCGGAGTCGGCCACCGGCTCGCCCATCACCTCGCGGCCGTCGGCGTACCCGATGAACACCCGGTCGCAGCCGTTGATGTCGATGTTCTCGATCTCGGGGTCCTCCAGCAGCGGCTGCAGGCGGCCGACGCCGAACAGCGCCGCGTGCACGCCCGCCGCCAGCGCCTCCTCCTCTTCGGCGTTGGGCGGACGGCGCCCCGCGGCGATCTCGCCGCGCGCGTACTCCTCGAGCACCTGCCCGATGAGCGCCCGGGCGAACTGCCGTTCGTCCTCCCCGGACATGGGAGGCAGTCCGGCGGCGGCGTCGAGCCGGCGCTGCTGGGCGAGCCTGTCGCCGACCTCTTGGCGCAGACGTTTGACCAGTGCGTGGTCCACCTAGAGCCTCCCCTCCTGCAGTTGCGGGTCCGACGGGGCCGCCGGGCCGCCACCGCCGCCGGGCGGGGCGGGGTGCGCGGCGCCTTCGGGACCTCGGGCGTGCGGGACGGCGGCGTCCGGGGCCGACGCGGCCAGGCGCGCGACCAGCGTCCCGGCGACCTCGCGGGCCGAACGGATCAGCAGGGTCCGGTCCAGCCGGCCGCCCCAGTGGCCGGCCAGCAGTTCCGCGCCCTTGGGGTCCAGGGCCAGGCCGCCGATCACCGACACCGGCGGAGGCTGCGGTCCGCCGGACGCGGCGGCGTCGGCGCGCAGCCGCTGGTGGGCGTTGGCGACGATCCGGTCGACCTCGGCGATGGAGGCGCGGAAGTCGCGCGGGTCGGCCAGCACGACCACGCCGACGGGCGGGCCGCCGCGCAGCTCGCCCGCCAGCGCCGCGATGCGTTCGCGCAGATGGGCGACCTGTTCGAGGGTGGCGCGGGTGAACAGCACGAGCATGTCGGACGCGCGGATCAGGTCGAGCAGCGGCGTGCCCGCGCCGAGCCGTCCGCAGTCGGCCAGCACGTCGACCGGGGCGAGGCCGGCGAACGCGCGGGCCAGCGGCCCCCACAGCCAGGTCATGCCCTGGGCCTGCTCGGCGTTGGTGATGCCGACGAGCACGTCCAGGCCGCCGACCAGCCGCTGGCAGTGCTCGGCGATCTGCTCGGGGCGCAGGCCGCGGCGGGCGGTGGCGGCCAGGCTGAGCAGCCCGCGCGACGGGTTGAGCATGCCGGTGCCGCCCTTGCCGCCGTTCCGGCCGTCGTCGGCGGCGGGCAGCCGGTACACCAGGTCGCCGCCGGCCTGGTCGCATTCGGCGACGAGCACCGGCCGGGGCCAGACCGCGCCGAGGGCGACGGCGGAGGTGGTGACCCCCGGCGCCCCCTTGTCGGCGGCGAGCGCGATGAGTGCCACGGTCAGTTCCCGCCCGCGGTGGACGACCCCTGCTGACCGGCGGGCCGGCCGCCCAGGTTCGGAGTCGTGCCCGGGCCCTGCGTCGCGCCGGTCGGCTGGCCGCCGTCCGGTGCCTGCCCGCCGTCCTGCCCGCCGTTCTGCACGCCGTTCTGGGTGCCGTTCTGGCCGGTGCCGCCCGCACCCGGCGCGGAGTCCTTGGTCTTCTCGGGCGCCGGGGACGCCGCGCCGACCCGCGTCCCCTCGGGGACGAGGCCCACGGCGACCGCGCCCGCCGACGCGGCCTGGGCGACCTGCGGGGCGTCGCTCGGCGCGACCGCCACGTCCACCGTCGTCTGGTCGTCGCGCAGCCGGCCGGCGCCGCCGCCCACGCTGAGGACGACCGCGTCGGCGGACAGCACCGTGCCCGCGCGCGGCCCGCCGCCGTTGGCGCTGCCGACCGCGTACAGCACCACGTGCTTGCCCGCCTCCAGGCCCTGCGCCGGGAACTGGCCGGGTTTGAGCGCCAGCCCCACGACCACGCGGCCCCGGGCGGCGTCGTTGCCCCGGCTGACCATGGCGTTGGTGAGCAGCGCGCCCTTGACCAGCGGCACCGCCGCGTACGCCTGCGTCACCCGCATGCGCTCCGACCACGCGATGTACGACACGCCGGTGTCGCCGATCTGCACCTCCTCCAGCGCGGTGAGCGGGATGCGCTGCCCGGCCGCCACCGGCTGGGCGATCCGGATGGCCGACACCCGCTGCCCGCTGGCCATCACCAGGTACGCGCTGGTCAACGCGCCGCCGAGGATCAGGAGCACGGCCAGGGCGGCGAGCGCGGGCTTGCGCTCGCGCGGCGCGGAGGGAAGCCGCTGCCCGCCGGACGCGCCCAGCCCGGACCGGCCGAGACCGGCCGCCGCGCCGGCGCCGGCGGCGGACGTCCCGCTCGCGACGGCCGACTGGTTGCTCTTCATCGCACTCGCCCCGTGCTCCTTCCCGCCCCGGCGGGCGCCCCACTCCCGGCAGTCCCGCCCGCGTTCGCGTGCCCGCCCCGCGCCGCGAGACGCGGCATTCGCTCCGGCGACGCCCGGTATTCGACATGCACCGAGCGATCCATGCTTGCGGGACGGGCGAGGCCGCGTCAATGGATTCTCGGAGGTGAAGCCGCACCGTGACCGCGCACACCATCATGACCAGCGGATTCACCGGCCACTTGCACACTTACCAAAAGTCACAGAGATCACTTACTGCGTTCGGGAACCGCAGGTCGGGCCGGACGGAATGGCGCATCCTTGAACCGGACGACACCCGCGCGGCAGCCGACCGCGGGCACGGGCCGGTAATTAAGCTGACCCGTGCGCCGGCGCCGTTCGACGACCGCCCCGGGGGCCGGGGCGCCGCGCAGCCCGAGGGCGCGCCCGTCCCGCCGCGGACGCGGACGCCCGGTACGCCGACCGCGCGCCCACCGGCGGCGGAGCACGATGGAGGGGCTCTGAATGCGGATCTCGTTCACGGCGTTGACCGGCCGGGGCGCCCGCGACGTGATCGTCAGCGTCGATTCCGACGCGACGGTCGACAGCGTCGCCCGGTCCCTTTCCGCAGCCCTTGACGGAAATTCGGCGGCGAATGAGCGGCCGATTCCCATGGTGCCGCGTTTTTCGAAAGCCGCCCGTTCGGCGGCGGCCGGCATGTCCGCGTCCGGCTCGCCATCGACGCCGGAGCGCGGGTCCGCGGGGACGCCGACCACGCTGTGGCTGGACGGCCGCATGCTCGACCCCGCGGCGCGGGCGGTCCGGGAGCTGCGGGACGGCGCCGTCGTCGCCGTCGAGCAGCGCACGGCCGCGGCGACCGTGCTGGCCGAGCCGACCGGCACGGTCGAGGTCCGCGTGGTGGGCGGGCCCGCCGCGGGCTCGGTGCACCGGCTCGGGCTGGGCGTGTCGACCCTGGGCTCCGGCGACGACGTGGACGTCCGCGTCGACGACCCCGCGGTGCCGCCCGTCGCGCTGCGCCTCACCGTCGAACGCCAGACCGTCCGCGTGGAGGCGTCCGCCCAGGCCGTGCTGGACGGCGCGGCGCTCGACGCGCCCGCGGTGTGGGAGCCGGGCGCCATGCTCGCGGTCGGCGCCAGCGTCCTGACGCTCGCCCCGGTCGCCGCGCCCGACACCCACCTGGAGCGGCTGCCCGACGGAGGGCTGGCGTTCAACCGCCCGCCCCGCCTGCACCCGGCGCAGCGGCCCCGGCGGCTGGAAGTGCCCAAGCCTCCCGAACGCAACCCGCGCGAGCGGCTGCGGCTGTTCGGGGCGCTGCTGTTCTCGGCGTTCGGGCTGGTGATGGCGGTCGCGCTGAAGCAGTGGTGGTGGGCGCTGTTCGCGCTGGCGTGGCCGGTGATGACGGTCGGGGAGTGGGTCGGCGACCGGCTGCACGGCCGCAAGTCGTACAAGAAGGCGCTGCGCGAGTACCAGCGCAAGGCCGCCGCGTTCGACGGCGAGCTGGACCGGCTGCGCCGCGCCGACCAGGACGAGCGCCGCGCCGCGCACCCCGACCCGGCCGAGGTGCTGCTGACCGCGACCGGCCCGCGCCGCCGCCTGTGGGAACGGCGCGCCGCCGACCCCGACACGCTGCACCTGCGCGTCGGCCTGGCCGACCTGCCCGCCCGCATCGAGCTGGTCGGCGAAACGGACGGCGTCGCCGTCCCGGCCGCGCGGCTGGTGCCGGTGGCGCTGCCGCTGCCCGACCTCGGCGTGCTCGGCGTGACCGGGCCGCGGGCGGCCTCCCGCGGCCTGGCCCGCTGGCTGGTCGCGCAGGCCGCCGCCCTGCACAGCCCCCGCGACCTGGCGATCGTCGTGCTGTGCGCCGACGAGGACGGGCGCGCCGCCGAGAACTGGAACTGGGTGCGCTGGCTGCCGCACTGCGCGCCGCGCGAAGGCGAGGAGTGCGTGGCGCTGGTCGGCGCCGACCCCGAGTCGGCGGCGCACCGCGTCACCGAGCTGGCGATCCGCGTCACCGAGCGCCGCCGCGCGGCGCAGGCGGCGTCCGGGTTCTTCGGGCAGGACAAGCCGCCCGCCGACGCGATCCCGTACAACATCCTGCTCGTGCTGGACGGGGCGCGGGCGCTGCGCCGCGTCCCCGGCATGCCGATGCTGCTGTCCCGCGGCCCCGAGTACGGCCTCTACGCGATCTGCGTGGACGACGAGGAGCGGCTGCTCCCCGAAGAGTGCACCGCCGTGGCGGCGTGGGACGGCCCGCACACCCTGCGGCTGCGCGGTCAAGGGCTGGACGCGATCGGCCCCGTCCTGGCCGACCAGGTGTCGCCCTCGTGGGCGGACCGCGTGGCCCGCGCGCTCGCCCCCGTGCGGGACGTGTCGCGGGAGGACGCCGAAGACGCCCTCCCCGCCTCGGCCCGCCTGCTCGACCTGCTCGACATGCCCGACCCGTCCGCCGAGCACGTGCTGGACGCCTGGCGGCGCACCGGCGGACGCACCACGCGCGTGCCCATCGGCGTCGGCCCGGACGGTCCGTTCGAGATCGACCTGCGTACCGACGGCCCCCACGGCCTGATCGCCGGAACCACGGGGGCGGGCAAGTCCGAGCTCCTGCAGACGCTCATCGCGTCCCTCGCCGTGGCCAACCGCCCGGACGAGATGACGTTCGTGCTCATCGACTACAAGGGCGGAGCCGCGTTCAAGGACTGCGCCCGCCTGCCCCACACCGTCGGCATGGTCACCGACCTGGACGGGCACGCCACCGAACGCGCGCTCGAATCGCTGTCGGCCGAGCTGCGCCGCCGCGAGGAGATCCTGCTGCGCGCCGGGGCCAAGGACATCGACGACTACCACGACGCGGGCGGCACCGGGCTCCCCCGCCTCGTCCTCGTCATCGACGAGTTCGCCGCGATGGTGGCGGAACTGCCCGACTTCATCGCGGGCCTGGTGGACATCGGCCGTCGGGGCCGCTCCCTGGGCGTGCACCTGATCCTGGCCACGCAGCGTCCCGCCGGGGTCGTCACGGCCGACATCCGCGCCAACACCAACCTGCGCATCGCCCTGCGCGTCACCGACCCCGACGAATCCACCGACGTGCTGGACGCGCCCGACGCCGCCGACATCGCCAAGTCGACCCCGGGGCGCTGCTACGTGCGCTCCGGCGCGTCCGAGCTGTACCCGGTGCAGACCGCCCGGGTCGGGGGCCGCCGCCCCGGGGGGTCGGCGGGCCCCGGCTCCCCCTCCGTCCTGCCGCTCCCCTGGCAGAGCCTCGGCCGCCCGCTGCCGTCGCCCCGCGAAGCCGCGGACGACGCACCCGCCGTCACCGACCTGGCGGTCCTGGTGCAGGCGGTGGACGAGGCCGCCCGCCGCGCCGGGATCGACAAGCAGCCGTCCCCATGGCTCACCCCATTGCCCGAGAAGGTGAAGCTCACCCCGCGCACGGCCGCCGGCGGCTCGGTGGTGGAGGTGCCGCCCGTCCCGTTCGGCATCACCGACCTGCCCGCCACCCAGTCGCGCGAGCCGCTCACCCTGGACCTGACCTCCGGCGGCCACCTGTACATCGCGGGCTCAGCCCAGTCGGGCCGTTCGACCGCGCTGCGCACTATCGCGGGCTCCCTGGCGGGGGCGTGCTCCCCGTACGACGTGCACCTGTACGCGATCGACTGCGGCTCCAACGCCCTACTGCCGCTGGTCGCGCTGCCGCACTGCGGGGCCGTGGTGAGCCGCGACCAGCTCGACCGGGTCGAACGGCTCATCGCCGCGCTGTCCGCCGAGGTGTCCCGCCGCCAGCAGCTTCTGGCCGAGGCGGGCTTCGCGTCCCTGTCCGAGCAGCGCGCCGCCGTGGCCGCCACCGACCGCCTGCCCTGGATGCTCCTCCTGCTGGACCGCTGGGAGGGGTTCACCGCGGCGTTCGAGAACTACGACTACGGCCGCCTGCTGGACGCGCTGGTGCGGCTGCTGCGCGAGGGCGCGTCGGTCGGGCTGCGGGCGGTGTTCACCGGCGACCGCTCCGGCCTGTCCGGCCAGATCTCGACCGTCTTCGACCGGCGTCTCGTGCTGCGCATGGCCGACCCCAACGACTACGGGTACGCGGGCCTGCAGGAGAAGCAGATCCCCGCCGCCATGCCGCCCGGCCGCGCCCTGGAGGTGGTCGGCCCGGGGCTGCCGGTGCGTGAGTCGCAGATCGGCCTGCTCGCCGACGACCCGTCCGGCACCGCGCAGGTGGCGGCCCTGCAGGAGATCGCACGCGCATGCGTCACTCGCTATGGCCGCCTGCCCCGCAAGCAACGCCCCCTTCACGTGGACGAACTGCCCGTCCGCGTCACGTACCGCGAGGCGATGGCGCTCGACCCGGAATTCCTCGCGCCCTCGCCCCTGTGGGCCCTGGTGGGCGTGGGCGGCGACACGCTGTCGCCCGTCGGCATCGACCTGCTGAACGAGGGGCCCGGTTTCGTCGTGGCGGGGCCGCCCCGCTCCGGCCGGTCCACGACGCTCCTTACGATCGTCCACTCGCTCCTGGACCCGTCGGTGGGCGGCGGGTTGACGCCGGTGGTGCTCATCACGCCGCGCCGCTCCCCTCTGCGGGAGCTGTCGGGCCATCCGGGCGTCCTCGGCGTCCTGACCGGCGACGCCGACCCGGACGACCTCACCGACACGATCGGCGACGAGCACCGCTACGTCGTCGTGGTGGACGACGCCGAGCTGCTGGACGAGACCGACCTGGACGACGCGCTGTGCGGCGTCCTGCGCACGGCCCGCGACGGCGAGCACGCCGTCGTCATCGGCGGCACCACCGAGGACCTGGGTCGCGGCTACCGCGGCTTCCTCTCCGACACGCGCCGCTCCCGCTCCGGCGTCCTGCTGTCCATCAGCTCCCCGGACGACGGCGACCTGTTCGGCCTGCGCCTGCCCCGCAACGCCCCGACCGCCGGCCCCACAGGCCGCGGCCTGTTCGTCGCCACAGGCCTCACCACCCAGATCCAGGTGGCCCTCCCCCCAACCCCCAACAACCCCTGACGCACCCCACCCACACGGCCTCCGGGCCGCCGTCACATCGAAATGCGCTGGACGACGTAGGGCGATTTCTCATCCGGCGCCGTTGCCGAACACGTCGCCGCACATGCGGTCGTGACCGAGGAAGGTGAAGAACCGTTGTTCACTGACGATGCCTGCATGCATCGCCCTGGCCCCCTCTACGTCGAGCACCTGCACAGACGAGCAGGCGAGACTCCTGGGCGGCGGCCGAGTCGACCAGGAACGGCATGCCATCGGTGATGATCTGTACAACGGTGCGCCTGGAGTCCGGTCCGTCGTCGAGGTGTCCTAAGCTGCCAAGTCGTTGGGCCTGACCTTTCGGGCTCATACCGCAGGCGGGCACAGCCCTAAAAGGGCCCCCATCCCCTCGGACCTGGCCAAAGTCCCCGGATGGGGGCCCTCGCTCCCCTAGTGAAGGGGACCGAACGGTCCGCCGGACCGCAGCCAGTGGAAGACGACCCACAGGCCGGTCTTGACCAGCTCAAGACCGATGCGGATGCGCCAGTACCAGCCTGATCCGTCGTCCCGTCTCCTGCCGGGCACACCCATTGCTGGGTGCCTCCTCTCCTCCGGCCAGTTCGGGCCTGGCCGTCGCCCTGCCGGACCATCCGGCGATCGCACGCATGGTCCGATCGGAGAGGAGGAGTAGGGCCCGCGCCGATGCGAGCAGGACCTACCTCGGAAGCGTAGCGAGGAGAGCCGCAAAGCTGACCAGGCAAAAAATGGCCGGGGGAACGTTTCCTCAGTTCAAACCACTGCGCAACTGCGCAGCGGATCTGTGGAGCGGCGACCGAGTCGACCAGGAACGGCATGTCATCGGTGACGATTTGTACAACGGTGCGCCTGGGTCCGGTCCGTCGTCGAGGTGTCCTAAGCTGCCAAGTCGTTGGGCCTGACCTGTCGGGCTCATACCGCAGGCGGGCATAGACCAGCAGGGTCCGTCCGCTCGAATTTGGCCCAGAGTCGCCCCCTCGCTCCTGGAAGAGAAGCCGAACGGTTCCCCGCTCACACACGTGCAGAACGTCGGCGCTGCGGGGTCAGCGAACGCTTCCTTCAGTACTGCAACAGCCCGACGATTCACCTGACGAGCCCAGGAGAAGGCACCTTGCAGAGAGTCATGGACAGATCAGCACTAGCGTCACCGGCCATCTCCCCACCAAGCCGCTGATCCGCTGTTGCGTATCATTGAGGCCCACTGGACGCCCAGGTGCACTGCGGCCATCAGGGCCGCGGGGTGCACTTGTGCAGCTCACCGAATCGATTCTGCGCGATCCGCATGAACGCGAACATATCCTGCACAGGATCCCGCCCCCGCACCACGGGCGCGAAGTCAATGCTCAACCACGGCTGCTTGTCACCACACCGGAACAAACTGATCACATAGTTGGGTCTGACCTTGATGCTGTCAGGTCTTGCGAATCCCGTTCCCAGATCCGCAGGCAAGGTGTGCGCACTATCAGGAAAAGAAGGCCGGTTCTCTCTGAGAACTTTCTCACCGTCATCGAAATCCCACTGGATCCCCAGCGGCGGCTGCCGCCCCTTGGCATGAGCCACGCACAGCCCCGAGTCCTTCTGTGGACCATTCCACTGAGCACTCAACTGCATGGTCAGCCCGGTCACGCGACGGAACTCCACCTCTGGAACGAGATCACACAGGTAGGGGACACGATCACGAACCGGAGCCAAATCTGCAGAGACGGTCGACTGAGCAGTGTTTCTACCGCCATCGCAAGCGTTGACCGCAAGCGTTAGAAAGACGCCGGCAATCAATGCTGAACTGACCGGTTTGGACACGCCTTCTTTAACCACTCGACATTTGACCGACACACCTGTACCACTTCCACGGCACTCATGGCCGCGGCGTGCACTTGTGCAGCTCACCGAATCGCTTCTGCGCGATCCTCATGAACGCGAACATATCCTGCACAGCATCCCGCCCCCGCACCACAGGCGCGAAATCAATGCTCAGCCACGGTCGCTTGTCACCGCACTTGAACAAGCTGATCACATAGTTGGGATTCGGGTAGCCCGCAGCAGGACTGGCAAACCCTTTCCCGAGCCCCTCAGGCAGCGCATGGATGCCGTTATCCGCATAGGATTTCTCCAGACGACGAATGACCTCCTCGCCGTCACCGTAGCGCCAGTGGATACCCAACGGCGCGTCTCGCCCCTGGGCATAAGCGAGACATAGGCCAGTCGTGGTTAGATTCCCACTCCACCTAGGGGACAGTCGAAGAGACAAGCCCGTGACCCGGCGAAACTCTCCCTCCGGAACCAGATCACACAGGTAGGGGCCGACATCAATGACCGGCCGCAGGTCTACCGGCGGTGAGCTCGACTTGCCATCTCCTTCATCGCCTCCACGACAGGCTCCTAGGCTCAAAAGCGAGCAGACGACCGGAACGACCAGCCAATAACGCACGAGTGACCTCACCGCTGCTCGCTAGGGTGCACGTTGAATCGACCGTCGTCAGTGCGATAATGACCGGCCACCTGCCGTATTCCATTGTCCATCGAAGTGATAGACCTGTCTTGCAGATCCCGCACAATATCGTATTCTTCAATCGCCCACCGTCTGAGGGCGTTATATTGCTCGGGAGCAAGCGAATCCACCGGACGCAGTCGGGGAGGGTTTCCCGGCACAGCAAACGGCTGCCCGTTTAGCTCCTCTGGCCGCCATCGGTGGTTCTGCGCGACGGAGGAGACAAGCATTTGGCCGAAGAGGCCTTCGATGGCCTCGGCGTTGTTGGTTGGGCGGCTGACGGCGCTGTCGGGTTTCTCCTGGAATGGCTTGGAGGCCTGGGCCGCTACCTTGGCCAGCTGCTGGGTCACCAACTGGTTGTAGGCGAGGGTGGCCCCCGGGACTCCGGTTGCGCTGACGGCGAGGGAACCCGCGTCGCCGACGAGACCGGTGAGGCGGGCCACCTTGTCCTGGAGCTCCTTGTTGACCGCGTCGACGCGGCCATGCTCGGCGAGGACGGTCTGGTTGCGGGCCTCGATCAGGTGGCCGAAGACCTGCGCGTTGGCCACGACCGCCTCGGTCAGGGCGATCCTGGTGCCTTTCGCGGCGGCTTGGCGGATGTCCACCTGGGCGTGCGCGATCTGCGCGTTGAGCAGCTTGTCGAAGGCGGACGCGTCGCGCGAGACGTCCAGGAGCAGGTAGTCCAGGTCCGCGTACCCCATCGGCGTCGTGCCCTGCTTGGCGCCGAGGATGAACAGGCCGTACTCCTTGTTCACCGTGGTGATGTGGTGGGCGAGCACGTCCGCCATGTGCGTGCGCAGGCCGGACAGCGCGTCCAGCTTCTCCTTGTCCGCGATCTTCAGTTGCTTGGTGGCGGGGTCGACCTTGAAGTACTTGCGCGCGTCCTCGCTCAGGATCTTCCCGGCGGTGAAGGCGATGCGTTCGGAGTCTTTGTCGTCGCCGATGGAGGCGGTCTTGATGACTTTGCCCAGGGCGTCGCCTCGGTCGGTCAGAGCCCAGACCTCGCGGCGGGTGCGCAGCAGGTACTCCAGATTGGACGTGGTCTTCTCGGCCTGCTCGTCACGCGGCCAGACCCCGTACAGACGCTGGTCGAGGAGGACTTGGGCGGCTTCCCGTCCCGAGGCCGCGGTCGCGTTGAGGAGGGGGATGAGGTAGTCGGTCTTGCGTTCACCGCCGACGACCTTGGTCGTCCCGGGGTCGAGGGCGTTGCCGAGGCGGTAGCGGCCGGCGAGGTCGGGCAGCGGCCACGTGGACGGGCGGTCCTTGTGCGAGCGGTCGTAAATGATCATGCCGCCGCCCACGGTGCTGATGAATTTCGTGGAGAAGCGGGCGTCGCCGGCTGCGGCGAGAAGCGTGGACAGCGCCTGGTAGCCCACCACGCCGTACGGCGGCTTGCTGCGCGGCGGAAAGTTCGCGCTGCCCACCTCGTTGAGCTGTTTCAGGTACTCGTCGCCGACATAGCCGCTGCGTGCGGCGGGGTCGGTGCCGAGAGCGAGGCTGCGGCCGAGGATGGCGAGGGCGTGCCGGACGTCGCGGGCGTGCGCGTCCACGCTGTCGCGGTACTGGGCGATGTCGCCGCCGAGGTGGGACGTGAAGTCGATTGGCAATCTGACGACGCCTTCGGGGCCGAGCGCCTCCAGCAGCGCCTTGGCGAACGCCGGAGTGATGTCCTGCGGGTTCACTCGGCTGAGCTCGGCCTTCGCGGCCGCGTCGCCGTCGGCCGCGCGGCGCAGCAGCCCCGCGACGCGGCGGCCGTCGCCGTAGGCGACCTGGTCGGTGTAGCGGTCGGGGAGGGTGAGGTAGCTGCCGTCCTGCCGGTCGATCCTGAAGGCGAGCCGCTCTCGGTCCAGGTTGTGCGCCAGGACGTTGCGGCGGCGCAGGTCGGCCGCGGCCCTGCCAGCCCAGGCGGCGATCCGTTTGATCTCCATCGCCGGGGCGGTGCTGACTCCGGCGCCGTGCAGGGACTGCCAGAGTTCGTGGGCGAGCTTCTCCAGGCTGGTCGCCGCCTGCGTCATCTGCCGCGTCATCTGGTCGAACTGCGCCAGCTTGACGCCGCAGGTGTCGGGCCCGAGCCAGTTGTCCCCCATGGCCCTCTCACATTCCCCCTCGTCAGAGCGGCGGCCGCCGCAGTTTGTCCTGTACCAGTTCGAGGGCTTTGCGCAGCTGCGCGTGGAGCTCCCTGTCGCTGCGTTCGAGCTCCTGCCCGAACGCCTTGGCGGACTCGCCGCCGACCCACGCGTGGTCGCCCATGGCCCGCAGCGGTCCGGTGAAGACGTGCCAGTGCTCGTCGGACAACGTCTGGACGTGCATGAGCATGAGCTGCAGGCGCAGACGTTCTTCCACGGCACCTCCCCGTCCGGCATGGCGCGAGCCCCGGCCTCGGGGGGGTGAGCCGGGGCCCGCGCGTCCCTGGGCGCGTTCAGCGCGTGGCGGCCTCGATGTTCTGCTGGGAGCGCTTGATGTCCTGGCTGCCCTGCTCCAGCGCGAGCGCCATCTTGTCGAACGCGGCCTTGGCCTCGGCCCAGGCGCTGCGGAAGCGGTCGGCACCGGGCCCCCACCAGATCTCCGTGCTGCTCACGGTGCGGCTGTTGAGGTCCTTGATCAGGGCGTCGAGATTTCTGGAGTGCTTGCTGAACATGCGGGAGAGCTCCTCGAGGGCCCCGATGCTCGCACCCCGCTTGTCGCTCATGCCCGACCCCTTTCGTCGCTTGCCCCGCTTTTCTAGGGTGGCGCCAGTTTACGACTCGCAGATCACAGGAAGCCACCGGCGCATCGCGCAGGACGTGCCGTTTTACTGCATTCTCTTCTCGCTCGACTGGCCGGATCCGGTCAAACGTTTCGCCCGGTCGCGCGCGTCTCGGAGATCATCGAGCGGCGGTTCACGGGCGGATCATGACGCGCGGGATGACCGGGCGTCAAGAAATCCGCAGGCTGAGCAGCCTGGCGACGTACGCGACCGCCTCCGCGACATTCTCGGCCGAGCAGATGATGCTGCCCCATTCCGACAGAAAGCATGCCTCTCCGTTGATCGTTTGAAGATGGACGTCCGTGCTGAGCGGCGCCTCCGGATGAGACGCCCGCAGGACACGTCCTTCCTGGTCGGAGTCGCGCAGCCGCGCCGGCACCCCGTACTTCCCGAGCGCCTCGGCGAGTTCCCGCAACGGCCCCAGCGGATCCTCGTCGTCCATGTTCGTCTCCATCTGTCCGGTTTCCCCCTACCAGAATCCCCTGCCGAGGACTTTGCGGTCCCGTGCGGTCTCGACGGCGAGCAGTTCGCACAGCCGCGCCGGGGTGTCCGCGTCCAGGGACGCCTGACATCCGGCCCGCAGCTGCTCCTTGTCGAGCGGCCCTCTCATGGCCCACCACCGCCCGCGATCGCTGACGAAGACGCGCCAGCCCGGGTACGCCCGCTTGATCACGTCCGCGAACCACACCCGAGCGTTTTCGCTCAGTTCCGCGCTCTCCCCGTCCGGCCACCAGACCGGCCGGCGATCCAGCTCACACCCGACGTTCTTCCGTTCAACACGCACCTCTCCGATCCGAAAGCTCATGTCGCCTCTCCTTTGCGCGACACCGAACGGCACCGAAGGCCCTTGCCCCAAGGCGCCCTCTCGGGAGTCTCAAGATAGCCATACGTATTAATCACGTCTAGTCATTCAACGTATTCAATACGTACCCATACGTCTAGGTACGTATCTATACGTCTACAGTTCGTGGACGTGGAGCCTGATCATGAACTCGTGGCGCCGATCTATCAGCAGATCGGCCGGATCATCAGGCGCCGGATCCTGTCCGGTGAACTGCGGCCTGGACAGCGGATCCCCAGTGAGCAGGCACTGGTCGAGGAATTCGGGGTGGCACGCGAGACCGCCCGGCGCGCGGTGGCGTGGCTGCGAGATCAAGGCTTGGTCCACACCGCGCCGCAGCGCGGAAGCTTCGTGACGACGGACGGGGCCGCCGTGGATCCGCCCGCCTGGTCGACGGACGACACGGCGCCCGCGTACCTGCGCATAGCCAGCATCATCAAGAAGCGCATCGACGCGGGTCTGCTGAAGCCGACACGGCCGATACCCAGCGAAAAGCAACTGTGCCAAGAGTTCGGCGTATCACGTGTCACCGCACGCAGGGCAGTGGCCTACCTGCGTGAGCAAGGGCTCATCTACACCGTGCCGCAACGCGGCTCATACGTCGCACCGCCCGGTGACCAGTCGGACTGAGGACCGACAGCCAACCGTCGAACCGGGGGTCGTTGAGAGGACGGGTCGTACGAAGCAGGCCTTGCTAGCCCACATAAGGTCCGGCGCCCTCGACGTGAGGAGGCCCCACCCGCACCCACAAGGCCCGTCTAACAACCATGCGACAGAGGGACCACGGCTCGACCGCCCCACAACCGACGGGACCGACACGACCGTCAACCGCCGCACCGGGGGACCTCCGGAGACGGAACCGCACGCGCCCGGGACACGCTCACCCACAAGAACGCGCCTTGCGCCTTGACGTGGAGCGCCCTACTCACGCCGGTAGTGCGTCTTCACCTGATCGCAAGGCCGCCCACACCCGCATCGCCCCCACACCGGCAAGGCTGGCACGACCTATCAGCCGGCTAACCGCGGGACTACCAAGGGGCCAGCTGGGGATGCGTCAAGCAGACCGCTCCCCATATCCGCGCGGAGAGCCCTTCATCGATCGCGGTCGGGGCGCAGGTGGCGGGAGGCGGCCAGGCAGGCGGACAACCATGTAGCCTCCGGACGATTGATGATCAAGTCACTGACAGTGATCATTCCGTCCAACGGGCCGTCGAGGCGTATCGAGTGGTCGCCGACGCGGAACATCTGCCAGTCCGCGTCGCTGTGCCACAGCCGGGCGGTCTTCTCGCCCCGACGCTGGGCGAAGACGAGCTCTTCCCCGTACTCGTTCCGGAAGTATCCGACGTAGTCCTGTGAGGTGACCTCACCTCCACAGAGACGGGCCAGAAGCTGGTGGATCGCAGTGCGAGTCTCGCTCATGTTCCGGGTTCTTCCTCCGAATCTGAGTCTTGCCGTGCCGACGACAGGGCCAGCATCCGTTCGGCTGACTCCAGAAGCGTTTCGTAGGTGATCACTTCTATCCGCGCCAGGTGCGCATTGTAGGTACGCAGCGTTTCCGTGACTTCCCGGCGTGTGATTTTCTGGTTCACGTATCTTGGATGTCCGATCACGACCGTCGCCGAGGCCCTGCGGGTGTCGACACCGTACTTCGCGAGGATGGTGTGGCGGTTTTCGTCCAGAGTCCGCAGGTAGTTCTGGACCTGGGACACCGCGTGATGCACCGGGGCCCCTGGCATGAGATGGCCGCTGCGCCGGATGACCAGATCACTGATATTGGCGCGTTTGAGTTCGACAACGTGCAGGGATCCGTCCCCGCGTAGGAGCGGAATGTCGAGGATGGTGTCCGGCGTGTACTGACGACGGGACAGCTCGGCCACATAGACTCCACCGAAAATCCACTCCTGCCCCTTCAAGCAGTCGTGCAGCGCACCTTCGGAGCTGTCCGGGTCGTCCACCGCAGCGCGCAAGGCCGCGAGGCCAGCACGCCTGGCCTTCAGTTCGAGCACCTGGGCCAGCAGCCCCGCGTCGACGCCCTCCACAGCTTCGCCGATCATCCGCGCGGCCTGGGCGGAGGCGGGCCGGGGCAGGTTCTTGAGAACCAACTCCATGCGTCCGAACTGCTGAAGCGTCCTCAATTCCCGGTGGCGCAGCCGGGTCCCACCCTCACCTGCTCCGATGCTCAGGTGGTCGACAGATAGGGCTATCCCGCGGAACAGTTCACGGGCGTCGGCAGCGGTCGCATCGGGGTTGTCACGGCATAGGGCGTCGAGCGCGGCGACCGCCCGCTCGGCCCCCATGGCGGCCATTTTCCTCATGAATCGCTCGCTGCGCTGCCTCGCTTCCTCGTCATAGAAAATCTCCAGAACATCGAGGTACAGGTCCCCACGGGCGTAGGAAGCGAAGTGCTGGAAGCGCTCGGCAAGATCGAAGTCCTCGTGGAGGACCGCTTCCTGGGCAACATCCTCCAAGGCGTCCACGAGCGGCTTTCCCTTGCCGTATTTGTCAGTAGATTCCATGATGCGCAGAACCGCATCAATACGCTCCCGCACACGCGGGCGATTAGTCAGCTCCCGCGCATCTTTCACCATGCATAAAAGCCTGAAGCTTGATCGGAAACCCACGCGGGCCACCTTAGAGCCAAGCACTGACAATTGACTTTGCACTGGCCGGAGCAGGCCACGAGGTGGCGAGCGTGACGGTTCGGAGTTCGCAGAGAACGAGGACGGGGGTCAGCGGTCGGAGCTGGGGTCGTTGAGGGGGTGGGCCGTGGGATCCAGGACGTGCTCGCCCACGAGGATGATCTGGGCGCCGTCGGTGGTGAAGTCGAAGCGGCGGCGGACGGACTGGGTGACCTTGCCGGTCTCGTAGCGGATCTCGGTGTGCTCGGTGGCGTCCAAGGTGATGCGGTCGCCGGTGCGGACGACGCGTTCGGGTTCGAGGGTGGTGCGGGCGCTGGTGTACGGGGGGCCGCCCTCGACCGGGGCGCGGCCGCGGTTCTGGAGTTCGCGGACGGCGCGGGCCTGCAGGCGGGCCAGATGGGGTGCGATCCGCACGCCGAGCACCTCGGTGGGGGCCTGGCGGGAGCGGGGGCGCCGGACGAGCGCCTCGGAGCGGTACTGGAGCAGGGCGCGGGCGGCGACGGTGAGCTGACGCGTGGTGTCGGCGTCCACGGTCGGCGAGTCGTCGATGACGGCGGAGGACGACAGCGTCGCGCACGCGACCAGCGCGACCGCCGCAAGGCCGAGACGGCGAACCATCAGACTCCCGGGTAACCAGCCGAATCAGAGCGAAGATACACCCGGGCCACGCGGCCGGGGAGTCGAGAAGACGGTCGCTTGAACGTCTCGGTGGTCACCCCTGGAAGGAGCGACCACGTCACGGGAATGAAAACGGTTATCACCGTGTTCGCCCGGGTGAGCGTAGCAGGAGGTCGCCATGAAGCAGGGGATCCACCCCGAGTACCGGCCCGTCGTGTTCCGCGACCGCAGCGCCGGTGTCGAGTTCGTCACACGGTCCGCCGTCGTCACCGACCGGACGATCCAGCGGGAGGACGGCACCGTGCTCCCGCTCGTGGACGTCGATGTCAGTTCGGCGAGCCACCCCTACTACACGGGGCGCGGCCGCATCCTCGACGCCACTGGAGCCGTGGAGAGATACCGCCGCCGTTACGGGGCACGCACCAGGTGACGCCGCACCCCTAGAAATCACTCGCCGCCCCCCTGATCAGGAGGGCCTTACGAAGGTGGTGGCGGTTGATTATCTAGACTGCGTGCGTTGGTTGAGGGAGGAGACCCAACGTGCGCAAGGTCCTGATCGCCAACCGCGGTGAGATCGCGGTCCGCATCGCGCGCGCCTGTCGCGACGCCGGTCTGGCAAGCGTGGCGGTGTACGCCGAGCCGGACTTGGACGCGCTGCACGTTCGGGTGGCCGACGAGGCGTATGCCCTGGGCGGGCAGACGGCCGCCGACAGCTACCTGGACATCGACAAGATCCTGAAGATCGCCGACGTGGCGGGCGCGGACGCGGTGCACCCGGGCTACGGGTTCCTGGCGGAGAACGCGGACTTCGCCGCGGCCGTGGAGGCGGCCGGGCTCACCTGGATCGGTCCGCCGCCCGCCGCGATCACCGCGCTCGGCGACAAGGTGCAGGCCCGGCACATCGCGCAGAAGGTCGGCGCGCCGCTGGTGGCGGGCACCAAGGACCCGGTCTCCGGCGTCGACGAGGTGGTGGCGTTCGCGCGCGAGCACGGGCTGCCGATCGCCATCAAGGCGGCGTACGGCGGCGGCGGGCGCGGGCTGAAGGTGGCGCGCACGCTGGACGAGGTCCCCGAACTGTACGAGTCGGCGGTGCGCGAGGCCACGGCGGCGTTCGGCCGCGGCGAGTGCTTCGTCGAGCGCTACCTGGACCGGCCCCGGCACGTGGAGACGCAGTGCCTGGCGGACCGCCACGGCAACGTGGTGGTCGTGTCGACCCGCGACTGCTCGCTGCAGCGCCGCCACCAGAAGCTGGTGGAGGAGGCGCCCGCGCCGTTCCTGAGCGACGAGCAGATCGCGGTGCTGTACGAGTCGTCCAAGGCCATCCTCAAGGAGGCCGGCTACGTGGGCGCCGGGACGTGCGAGTTCCTGGTCGGCCAGGACGGCACGATCTCGTTCCTGGAGGTCAACACCCGGCTGCAGGTGGAGCACCCGGTGACCGAGGAGGTCGCCGGGATCGACCTGGTTCGGGAGCAGCTGCGCATCGCCGCCGGCGAGGAGCTGGGGTACGACGACCCGCCGCTGCGCGGCCACTCCATCGAGTTCCGGATCAACGCCGAGGACGCCGGCCGCAACTTCCTGCCCGCCGTCGGCACCCTGCGGACGTGGCGTCCGCCGTACGGGCCGGGCGTGCGCGTGGACTCCGGCTACGTCGAGGGCCAGACGGTGCCGCAGGCGTTCGACTCCCTCATCGCCAAGCTGATCGTGACCGGCGCGACGCGGCGGCAGGCCGTCGAGCGGGCCCGGCGGGCGCTGGCGGAGTTCCAGGTCGAGGGGATGCCGACCGTGCTGCCGTTCCACCGGGCGGTGCTGGAGGACCCCGCGTTCGTCCCCGCGGACGACGACCAGCCGTTCACCGTCCACACCCGGTGGATCGAGACCGAGTTCGACAACACGATCCCGCCCTACGACGGCCCGGCGGCCGAGCCGGCGGAGGCGGACGAGCGCGAGCGCGTCACCGTCGAGGTCGGCGGCAAGCGCCTGGAGGTCGTGCTGCCCGCCGGGCTGGGCGCCGCCTCCTCGCGGGCCGGCGCCGGGAGCACGCCGGTGCGCCGCCGCGCCGCCAAGAAGGGCGCCGCCGCGCAGGCGTCCGGGGACGCGCTGGTCAGCCCCATGCAGGGCACCATCGTCAAGGTCGTCGCCGAGGAGGGGACGACCGTCGCGGCCGGGGACACCGTCGTGGTGCTGGAGGCCATGAAGATGGAGCAGCCGCTGACCGCGCACAAGGCGGGCACCGTGACGGGCCTGTCGGCCGAGGTCGGGCAGACCGTCGCCTCCGGCGCCGTGATCTGCGAGATCAAGGACTCCTGAGCCCTGGGATCGTCGCCGACACCCCCGCCCCGGCGGGGGTGTTCGCGTTTCGGCCGGGTATGGACCATGCCGAACCCGAACATTTCGGCCCATCACCATCGAACGCCCACCGCATTCGGAACGGAGCGCGTCGCCCGCTCGTCCTACCGGGTGAGGTTGAGGAGGGACACTGTCATCATGACTTCGCAGCTTCGGCGAGGGTTCGCGGCCCACGGGCGAGGCGCCCGCCGCGGCATCCTCGCGGCGGTGGCCGCCGCGGTGATCGCGCTGCTGTTCGGCTTCGCCGCCCCCGCCCAGGCGGACGACGTCTCACAGATCGCCAACGGACTGAGCGGGTCCCGCCTGTACGTGACGACCGGCGCCCGGTCCGCGGTTCCGGACGCCGACCAGGCCGCCATCCGCCAGGCGCTGGACCGCAACGAGGACGCCGACGTGCGCGCCGTGGTCGTCCAGAGCGGCGTGACCAAGGAGCGGATCGGCCCCATGCTCAAGTCGGTGGCCCAGCGCGTCGACAAGGGCAAGACGTACGTCGCCATCACCGCCGACGGCAAGATGATGGCCATCTCCAAGGACCTGTCCGGCAAGGAGCTCAACCAGCTCATCGCCCAGACGGCCGGCGGCGACATCAAGACCCGTCTGATCAGGTTCGCGGATCTGGCCGAGGCCGAGGCCGACCAGCAGGCCCGCTCCGGCATGATCGGCGCGTTCGTGACGCTGGGCGTGCTGATCTTCGCGGTGGCCGGGGTGACGGGCGCGCTGCTGGTCGCCGGCAAGCGGCGCCGCGAGCGGCAGGCCCGCCAGATGGCCGAGCTGAAGCGGGGCGTGGAGGAGGACGTCACGCTGCTCGGCGAGGACATCGCCCGCCTGGACCTCAACGTCATGGACCCCGGCCTCGACCCCGCGGCCCGTGAGCACTACGAGAAGGCCATGAACTCCTACGACCGCGCCAAGGCCGCCACGGAGCGGGCGGCGCGTCCGGAGGACATGCAGGCGGTCACCGAGGCCCTGGAGGACGGCCGCTACCACATGACCGCCACGCGGGCCGTGCTGGCGGGCGAGCCGGTGCCGGAGCGGCGCGCGCCGTGCTTCTTCAACCCGCAGCACGGGCCGTCGGTGAAGGACGTCACCTGGGCCCCGCCCGGCGGCGTCGCCCGCTCCGTCCCGGCGTGCGCGGAGGACGCGCGGCGGGTGCTGAACGGCGAGATCCCGGACATGCGGATGGTGCCGTACGGCGACGGCCGCCGTCCGTACTGGGACGCCGGCCCCGCCTACGCCCCCTACGCGAGCGGGTACTACGCCTCGTACGGCGGCCTGGACCTGCTGAGCGGCATGATGATCGGCACCATGCTCGGCTCGATGATGTCCGGCGGGTTCGGCCACCACGTCGGGGACGTCGGCGCCGGCGACATGGGCGGCTTCGGCGGCGACACCGGCGACATCGGCGGCGGCTGGGACTTCGGCGGGGGCGACTTCGGAGGCGGCGGCGACTTCGGCGGAGGCTTCTGATCGCGTCGCGTCGTCCGGGCGCGCCCCCGAGGGGGGCGCGCCCGCCCCGCTCTGTGTGGGCCGGACCGATGACACGGCTGCCGGGTGATCCGGGTCCGCTGCGGCGGGTCCGCTACGCGCTGGGGTTCCGGCTGCCGGACGAGCACCGCGACTGGGTGCGGCACGACCTCACCGACGCGGGCTGGCGGGGCCGGCTGCTGCGCCGCCATCTCGCGGTCATGCTGCCGGTCTGCCTGGCGTTCCTGCTGCTGCCGGGCGCGTGGTGGATCGGCGCGGCGGCCGGGCTGCTGGCCCTGCTCACCAGCACGGTCACCATGCTGATCTCCGCGGACGACGTGCGCCGCTCGCGGCTGCGGCGGCACGGCCTGCCGCCGCCCTGACGCGCGCTCCCGGCGTCCGCCGCGGACGTCCACCGGTCGCCCTCCGCCGGTCGGCGTCCGCGGCCCGACGCCCGGACGGTGAAGATCTTGGCCGCCCTCCGTGCCCGCCGACTGGGCTGCGTCGCCCGGACGGCGCGTGCGTCAGAAGGCGTGTTCGGCCATCAGGCGGCGCGCGGCCTCGGTGATGCTGCCCGACAGCGACGGGTAGACGGCGAAGGTGTGCGCGACCTGGTCGACGGTCAGGTGCTGCTGGACGGCCATGGACACGCCGAGGATCAGCTCGCTGGCGCGCGGCGCGACGATCACGCCGCCGAGCACGATGCTCGTGGACGGGCGGCAGAACAGCTTGACGAACCCGTCCTGGAAGCCCTGCATCTTGGCGCGCGCGTTGCTGAACAGCGGCAGCATCACCGTGCGGGCGTTGACCTCGCCCGAGTCGACCATGGACTGGGTGACGCCGACCGAGGCGACCTCCGGCTCGGTGAAGATGTTGGACGCCACCCATCCCAGCTTGAGCGGCTGGACGGCCTCGCCGAGCGCGTGCCACATGGCGATGCGGCCCTGCATGCCCGCCACCGACGCCAGCATCAGCACGCCGGTGCAGTCACCGGCGGCGTAGATGTGCGGCACGGAGGTCCGCGACACCTTGTCGACGACGACGAACCCGCGCTTGTCGAGCTTGACGCCGACCTCTTCCAGGCCGATCCCCCGGGTGTTGGGCACCATCCCGACCGTCATCAGGCAGTGGGAGCCCTCGACCTTCCGGCCGTCCTCCAGGGTGACGATCACGCCGTCGCCGGACCGTTCCACCCCGGCGGCCCGCGACCGCGGCATCACCTTCATGCCGCGCCGCAGGAACACCTCCTGCAGCACGGACGCGGCGTCGGCGTCCTCGGTGGGCAGGATGCGGTCGCGCGAGGACACCAGCGTGACCCGCGACCCCAGCGACAGGTACGCCCCGGCCAGCTCCACGCCGGTGACGCCGGAGCCCACCACGATCAGCTCCTCGGGCAGCTCGGGCAGGTCGTACAGCTGCCGCCAGTTGAGGATGCGCTCGCCGTCCGGCTCGGCGCCGGGCAGCACGCGCGGGGTGGCGCCGGTGGCCACCAGGATGATGTCGGCCCGGATGCGCCGGTCGCCGACCGCGACGACGTGCGGCTCGACCAGCCGCCCCTCGCCGCGCACGATCTTGACCTCTTCGTAGGCGAGCCGCTCGGCCACGTCGAACGACTGCGCCCGCGCCAGGTCCTTGACCCGCTTGTTGACGGTGGCCATGTCGGCCTCCAGCGCGCCGACGACCCCGTCCGGACCGCCGTTGTAGCGCAGGCCCAGGTCGGCCGACTCCGACATGACCGCCATGCGGACCGAGGTGGCGATCAGCGTCTTGGACGGCACGCAGTCGGTGAGCACGCACGCACCGCCGGGGCCGTCGCGCTCCACCACGGTCACGTCGGCGCCGAGCTGCGCCGCGACGAGGGCGGCCTCGTAGCCGCCGGGGCCTCCACCGAGGATCACGATGCGGGTCACGTCTCCCATTGTTTCGCATAACGGGCGGTGACCCGTCCCGCCCCCGGGACGAACGCCCGTCCCTGGGTACGCTTGGCTGCCGTGGCACTGTACGCGGCGTACGCCTCCAACATGGACCCCGACCAGATGGCGCAGCGGGCCCCGCACTCGCCGATGCGCGGCACCGGCTGGCTGACCGACTGGCGGCTGACGTTCGGCGGGCAGGACGTCGGCTGGGAGGGGGCTCTGGCGACGGTGGTCGAGGAGCCCGGCGAGCAGGTCTTCGTCGTGCTGTACGACGTGCCGTCCTGGGACGAGAAGGAGCTGGACGCCTGGGAGGGCGCCGCCCTCGGCGTCTACCGCAAGATCCGGGTCCGGGTGCAGACGCTCGACGGCGACGTGCTCGCCTGGATCTACGTGCTCGACGACTACGAAGGCGGCCTGCCGTCCGCCCGCTACCTCGGCATCCTCGCCGACGCGGCGGAGAAGGCCGGCGCGCCCGACGACTACGTCAAGGACCTGCGCACCCGCCCCTGCAAGTCCCTCGGCGACTGATCGCCGCGCCGGGCCGCCCGAGTCGCCCGCGGGCTGATCTGCGAGGTAGCGTCGCCGCGTGAGCATTTCCCCTAGCGACGACGCGTTCGACCTGGCGCGGGCGGCGGCGGACCGGCTGCGCGCCCGCACGTCCGTGGACTCCTTCGATGTCGCCCTGGTGATGGGCTCGGGCTGGGTTCCGGCCGCCGACGCCCTGGGCGACCCGGCGACCGAGCTGCCGGTGACCGAGCTGCCCGGGTTCGCGCCGCCCGCCGTGGAGGGCCACGCGGGGCGGATCCGGGTGGTGGAGGTCGCCGGGCGCCGCGCCCTGGTGTTCCTCGGCCGCACGCACCTGTACGAGGGGCGCGGCGTCGCCCCCGTGGTGCACGGTGTGCGGACCGCGCTGGCCGCCGGGGTCGGCACGGTGGTGCTGACGAACGCGGCGGGCGGGCTGCGTCCCGAGCGCCAGCGGGTGGGCGACCCGGTGCTGATCGCCGACCATCTCAACCTCACCGGCGCCAACCCGCTGACCGGCGCGACGTTCCTCGACATGACCGAGGCGTACTCGCCGCGGCTGCGGGCCCTGGCGCGCGAGGTGGACCCGACGCTCGGCGAGGGCGTGTACGCGGCGCTGCGCGGCCCGACGTACGAGACCCCGGCGGAGATCCGCATGCTGCGGACGCTGGGCGCGGACCTGGTGGGCATGTCCACGGTGCTGGAGACGATCGCGGCGCGCCAGGGCGGCGCGGAGGTGCTGGGCATCTCCCTGGTCACCAACATCGCCGCCGGGCTGACCGACGGGCCGCTGGACCACGAGGAGGTGCTGGCGGCGGGCCGGGACGCCGCCGCCCGCATGGGCGCGCTGCTGGCGACCGTCCTGTCCAAGCTGTGAGCGCGCTCGGGAGGCTGCGATGACCGACTACCGCCGCCGGGCCGAGGAGTGGCTCGCCCAGGACCCCGACCCGGCGACCCGCGACGAGCTGCGGGCGATCCTGGCCGCGGGCGACGAGGCGGCGCTGGCCGACCGGTTCGCGACGCGGCTGGAGTTCGGCACGGCCGGGCTGCGCGGCGAACTGGGCGCGGGCCCGAACCGGATGAACCGCGTCACGGTGATGCGGGCCGCCGCCGGGATCGCCGCCCGCCTGCGCAAGGACCCGCCGCCCGACGAGGAGGGCGCGGGCGTGGTGATCGGATACGACGCGCGGCACGGCTCGGAGCGGTTCGCCCTCGACAGCGCGGCCGTGCTCACCGGGGCCGGGCTGCGGGTGTGGCTGATGCCGCGTCCGCTGCCCACGCCGGTGCTGGCGTTCGCCGTCCGGCACCTGGGCGCCGCGGCCGGGATCATGGTGACGGCCAGCCACAACCCGCCGCGCGACAACGGCTACAAGGTGTACTGGGGCGACGGCGCCCAGATCACCCCGCCGCTGGACGCGGAGATCTCCGCGGAGATCGACAAGGTCGGCCGGGTGGACGGGCTGCCGCTCGGCGAGGGCTGGACGGTGCTCGGCGAGGAGATCGTCGAGGCGTACCTGCACGCCCTGTCGCGCCTGCCGCTCGGCGACGCCCGCGACGTCTCCGTGGCCTACACGCCGCTGCACGGCGTCGGCCGCGACGTGCTGGAACGCGCCTTCGCGTGGGCGGGCTTCCCCGCGCCGGCCGTCGTGCCCGAGCAGGCCGAGCCGGACCCCGACTTCCCCACGGTCGCGTTCCCCAACCCGGAGGAGCCGGGCGCCATGGACCTGGTGCTCGGCCTGGCCGGCGCGTCCGGCGCCGACCTGGTGATCGCCAACGATCCGGACGCCGACCGCTGCGCCGTGGCCGTCCCGGACCGCGACGGCGGCTGGCGGACGCTGGCCGGCGACGAGGTCGGCGGGCTGCTGGCCGAGCACGTGCTGCGCCACACCAAGGGCGCCGACCGCCTGGTCGTCACCACGGTCGTGTCGTCGTCGCTGCTCGGCGCGATCGCCCGCGCGCACGGGGTGCGGTCCGCGGAGACCCTCACCGGCTTCAAGTGGATCATGAAGGCGGGGCGGCCCGGCGACCGCCTCGTGTTCGGGTACGAGGAGGCGCTGGGCTACAGCGCGGGCGGCGACGACGGCGTGGTCGTCCACGACAAGGACGGCGTCGGAGCGGCCCTCGCCGTCGCCGCCCTGGCCGCGCAGGCCCGGCGCGACGGCCGCACGCTGGTCGACCTGCTGGACGACCAGGCCCGCCGGTACGGCCTGCACGCCACCGCCCCGCTCACGTTCCGGGTGAAGGACCTGGGGCTGATCGGCGAGGCGATGGCCCGGCTGCGCGCCGCCCCGCCGTCCCGGCTGGGCGGCCGCGAGGTGGAGGCCGTCGACGACCTGTCCGGCGGCGTCGGCGGGCTGCCGCCGACGAACGCCCTGCGGTTCCGGATGCCGTCGGCGCGGGTGGTGGTCCGCCCGTCGGGCACCGAGCCGAAGCTCAAGTGCTACCTGCAGGTCGTCCACCCGGTGGGGGACGGCGAGGACGTGGCCGCCGTGCGCGCCCGCGCGAACGCCGACCTCGACCGCCTCCGCGAGGACCTGGCGTCCGCGCTCGGCCTCAGCTGACCAGCAGGGCCGCCACCAGCGCGGCCGACGCCGCCGCGGGCACGGCCACGCTCGCGACCGCGGGCCACGACCAGCCCATGGCGGCGGCGCCGGCCCGCTCGCCGGCGCGGGCGCCGCGATGGCGGGTCTTCAGCTCGTTGAGCTGCTGGGCCACGAACATCGTCGGCGTCCGCCCGGCCGCGTCCGGCGGCGTCCTGGACCCGCCGCCCTGCGCGCCGCCGCGCGTCGCCGCGGACGTCACCGCGGCGCGCTTGTTCGCCTGCGCGACGCGGGCGGCCTTGGCGTGGGCGCGGGGCGAGGTCTGCACGGCCCAGGCGCGGGCGGTGCGCTCGGCGCCGTCCGCGTCCGCGAACGTGATCGTCACCGCGGTGGTGGCCTCGATCCGCCGGATCGCGGGCCACGGCAGCCGCACGTCGCGCAGCGGGTTGCGGACGGTGACCCCGTCCTCGTCGGCGGCGATCACCGGCCGCAGCCCCACGACGTAGGCGACGCCGCAGCCGAACAGCAGCACGGCGGCCACCGCGGCCGACGCCAGGTCGCGGCCGCGCAGCGCGATGTCCAGCAGGTTCAGCGCCGCGAAGGCCATCCACAGCCACGCGCCGACCCGCGCGGGCGTCGAGCGGAACCGGTGCGGCGCGGTCATGCCAGCGGACGGGCGCCGCGCCACTTGAGCTGCGCGAACCCCGGCTTGATCACGCCGTTGATCAGCTCCAGCCGCTCGCCGAACCCGATGAACGCCGACTTCATCGCGTTGACGGTGAACCACTGCAGGTCGTCCCAGCCGTAGTCGAACGCCTCCACCAGCTTGTGGAGCTCGCGCGACAGGCTGGTGCCGCTCATCAGCCGGTTGTCGGTGTTGACCGTCACCCGGAAGTGCAGCCTGCGCAGCAGCCCGATCGGATGCTCGGCGATCGACTTGGCCGCGCCGGTCTGGATGTTGGACGTCGGGCACATCTCCAGCGGGATCCGCTTGTCGCGCACGTAGGCGGCCAGCCGGCCCAGCACCGGGGCGTCCTCGTCGGTCGCGTCGATGTCGTCGATGATCCGCACGCCGTGGCCGAGCCGGTCGGCGCCGCACCACTGGATCGCCTGCCAGATCGACGGCAGCCCGAACGCCTCGCCCGCGTGAATGGTGAAGTGGGCGTTCTCGCGCTGGAGGTACTCGAAGGCGTCCAGGTGGCGGGTGGGCGGGTACCCGGCCTCCGCCCCGGCGATGTCGAAGCCGACCACGCCGTCGTCCCGATACCGCACGGCCAGCTCGGCGATCTCCATGCTGCGCGCCTGGTGCCGCATCGCCGTCACCAGCGTGCCGATCCGGATGCCGTGGTCGCGCTCCCCGGCCTTGAAGCCCTCCAGGACCGCCTCCACGACCTGCGGCAGCGTCAGCCCGCTGCGGGTGTGCTGCTCGGGCGCGTACCGCACCTCCGCGTACACGACACCGTCGGCGGCCAGGTCCTCGGCGCACTCGTAGGCGACGCGGGTCAGCGCCTCGGCCGACTGCATCACCCCGACGGTATGGGTGAACGTCTCCAGGTACCGCTCCAGCGACCCGGAGTTGGACGCCTCCTCGAACCAGACCCGCAGGTTGTCGGGGTCCGTGGTGGGCAGCCCGGTGTAGCCCTCGTCGCGGGCCAGGTCCACGATGGTCTCCGGGCGCAACCCTCCGTCGAGGTGGTCGTGCAGCAGCACCTTTGGCGCCCGCTGGATCGCGTCAAGAGTCGGCCGATGGTCCATGACCGCCAACCTACCTCCAGGTTTCCCAAGGTCTCTCCGGCAACTGTCGCCAATCACAGCACGTCGCGCAGCTCCACGGCACGGACGATGAGCGGCCCGCTCCCCCACAGCCCCACCGGATCGTCCGGCATGCGGACGTCGCCGACGGCGTGCTGCAACGGGCACGGCCCTTGTGCCTTTCGACCGTCCCGGCGAGCACGGTCACGTCGCCCTTGAGAGCCACCTCTTGCGTTTATTTCGTTTACTGCGAATACTGCGACTAGGAGGTGGCCGCGCAATGTCGGATGTACAGGTCAAGCGCATCGAGCCGGGCGCGATCGATGCCGAGATGGCTGCCCGGGCGATGGAAAGGATCAAGAGTTATCTCATGCAGCACCCCGACGAGCAGGAGATCAGGGTCGTCGGAGAGATCGGCGCTGAAGACGCCTTGGTCCTTCCGCGCGAGGTCGTGATGCTGCTGACGTTCATCCTGAGCCAGGCGGCCGCCGGGCGAGGGGTGTCGGTGATGCCCTCTCATGCCGAGCTGTCCACCCAGCAGGCGGCGGACATGCTGAACGTGTCCCGCCCCTACCTGATCGGGCTGCTGGAGTCGGGCGCGATCCCTTATCGGCTGGTCGGCAGGCACCGCCGCATCCGGTGGGACGACCTTATGGAGTACAAGCGAAAGACGGAGGCCAAGAGTCGCGCCGCAGCCGACGAGCTCGCCGCGCTCGGCCAAGAGCTGGGGATCTGAGCCGTGCCCTTCGTCGTGCTCTACGACACCAACGTGCTCTACGGCAACACGCTCCGAGATCTGCTGATCCGCGTGGCTCTGGCCGGTGCGGTCCAGGCCAAGTGGACGAACGACATCTTGGACGAGTTGCTGGCGAATCTCGCAGCCGAACGCCCGGACATCGCACCGGAGAAGTTAATCCGGTTGCGGACTCTCATGAACGAGGCGGTCCCCGATGCGCTGGTCGAAGGGTACGAGCCGCTGATCGACGGGCTGAAGCTTCCTGATCCTGGCGATCGGCACGTGCTCGCCGCCGCGATCAAGGCGGGCGCACAGGTGATCGTCACCTCCAACCTCAGGGACTTCCCGCCGGAGACGCTGGCGGCCTGGAACCTCGAGGCCAAGAGCCCCGACGACTTTCTGCTCGACCAGATCGACATCGATGACCGTGTCGTCTGGGCGTGCGTCCAGCAGATCGCGGACTCGAGACGCAACCCACCGGCGACGGTTGAGGACATCCTCAATGACCTGGAGAGAGCGGGCCTGGTGGAGTCGGTTGCAGCCCTGCGAACGCGTCCTCCGCTGTAGGAGCGCTTCCGCAGGCTTGACTCGGCTGCGCGAATCACAGGGCGTCGCGCAGTTCCAGGTAGCGCTCGGCGGCACGGGCGATGAGGGGGCCGTTCTCCCACAGCTCCGCCGGATCGTCCGGCATAAGGTACTCCCGGGTGGCGTCTTGCAAGGGCCATGACACCTTGACCCGGCCGCGCTCCGGGAAGAGCGCGGCGATCTCCTTCGGCAGATCGGAAAGCGGGATGTCGCCGTAGGCGAAGGGCAAGGCGTACTCGAGAAGGCCGAAGACGATGTTCGCGGCGTCGGCCGGCGGCATGCCCGTGCGGTCGGCCAGCTCGTGGGCCCAGGCCGGGTCGGGGCGGACCGGGCCGCGTTCGTCGAGGAGCCGCCGCAGGGCGAGAACCCGTTCGGGGCCGCCCCACCCACGCGACGCGAACCTTGCGTACGCGCGCCATCCCGGCAGTTCGACGGGGCCGAACTCGCCGTCGGGCACGTACTCCCAGACGATCAGCCTCTTCTCGTAAACGATATGGCGCTCGACGAGCAGGACACCGCGCGGCGTCCGCCAGATCGCGCCGCGGGTCGCCTTGCTGTCACGGCCCGCGGCAGTGAAACGGAGCAGACGCCAGCGTCCGCTTCCGTCGCCTCGCGCGGTATTCGCCCACGCGTTGAGGTTCTCCAGCAGGAACCTGCGATGGTGCGCGGTGCGCCACGGCCAGACGGTGTGCAGTGCCGCGCTCCCCGTGTCCTCGAAATCCACACGCAAACCCCTGCGCCAGTCGGGCAACGTCACGACCCGCACCTGCCGAGGCTCCGGCGGCGCCGGGATCTCCAGGGCCTCCCGGACGGCGTCCTCCACCCAGCGCATGCCCGGCAGCATCACGACGCCGCCGCCCGCCGGAAGTTCGGGACGGGTCCGCAGCGACGGCGGCAGTGCGGGCTGCGGCAGGCCGAGCCGCTCGCGCAGCCGCACCGCGTCCAGCACACACTCCGCGGCGGTACGGGCGTACTCGCTCACTCCGCCACGCAATGGGCGCTCCACCACGTCCGGCAGAATCCGCGACCACTCCTCGCGGACCGCCCCGGCCCCGACGAGCGCCAGCTCCACCAGCCTCGCGGCCTGCTCCCGGTGGAGGTCCCGCAGCGCCTTCGAGCCGCGGACGTCGGTCACCGCCAAATGGCACCACCAGCCGGGCGGGACGACGGGGCCCCGCCCATCCGTCTTCTGCAACGGCCAGTAGGGCAGCCGGGCGGTCTGGGTCCCGTCCGGCGCCGTCACGGTGATCACGCCGCCGCGGTACTCGACGCGCGACGGCCCGGCCGCGTGCGGGAACGTCACCTCGGCCTCGGCCGGACCGTCCGGAAGGCGGGTCCGCGTCGCCGGGTCGAGGATCAACCCGATCTCGCCGTCATCGCCCTCCACCGCCCGGAACGTCAGCATGGAGCCGCCCAAGGACAGGGAGGCCAGCAGCTGCTCGCCGTCGTCCCAGAACACCAATCCTTGATCATGTGTCTTGAGCCAGGCGCGCAGCTTCTCACGGACGGGCGTCCAGACCTGGACATGGCCTGAGCGGTAGGCGGCGGTCAGGCGGTCGCCGTGCTGGGCGAGCTTCACCTCCTCACTGACCAGGCCGCCAGGAGATGTGCGCCATTCGTATGGGAACGTCAGCTCCTCGGGGATGCCGCCGCGCAGGGCGGCGTGCAGCGCGTCCACGGGATCGGTGATCCGCAGGCCGTCGGCGAAACCGGGGGCGAGGTCGGCGTAGCCGTGCTCGGCGAGCTTCCTCAGGCGGCGCAGGCCATGGGACAGAAGAGGCAGCGAGGCGGACGCGACCCCGGCCTTCCACTGCTCCACCTGCCTGCGCAGCTCGTCCCGGAACTCGGGAACGCCCTCCCACAGCCCGCGCAGCGCGGCCACGTAGTCGATGTTGACGGCGCGGCCGAGGTTGGTGATGAAGTGGTCCAGCTGCTGGGCGAAACGGTTCGGGTCCTGCCGTGCCTGCTCGGTGACCGTCGGTACGTTGGCGGACAGCCATCTCAATGTTTCTTGGTTCAGCTGGCCTTCCGTGGCCACGTCGAACCGGCTGTACACGTCGGTGACCAGGCAGGACGCGGCCCGTTCCTGCGGTACGAGCCGTTCGCCGGCCTGCCGGACCAGCGGCACCAGCGTCTTCAACGCGCACCGGCCGGAGTTTTGGACGAACCACTCCTCCGAGAGCAGGGCACCGGCGCCGACCTCCACCAGCACCTCCACCCACATCCGCCAGATCTCCTCGGCGAGCTCCGGATCGTCCTCCGCGTCCTCGTCCGGCTCGGCCGCGATCAGCAGCCGCACGGCATCGTCATCCCCCGTGACCAGCCGCGACAACGACGGACCAGCGGCCTGCCACACCGCATACGAGGCATACCGCAACGCGCCGCTGCGCAGCAGCCGCAGAGTCAGGTCGTCCTCCGCGACGGACTTCCTGACCTTCGCGGGCCTGCCCAGCTTGCGCGTGTCCGGATAGATACGCGCATACGGGACGACACCCTTGGCGAACGCGGCGTCCAGAATTTCGCGGTACCGGTCGTAGGCCTGCTTGGGCTCCAGCCGCTCTGCCATCAGGCCAACGTGGTCGCGCAACGCGGTCGGCGCCACCACGCCCATCGGCGTGAACTCCAAAAAGACCTGGTGAAGCCGGTCCATGTCGACCAGCCCCGGATGGTTCTTCTCCACCTTGCGGGCCTGCGTGAACGCCCACATCGCCAGCTCGGACGCCCCCGCCGCGGCGAACTCACGACACGCCTGCTCGAAGAACGGCGCCAACTCCTCCGCGGGCAACGAACGTGCGAGCCGGTTCACCCCCGACTTCGCCTTACGAGGCTCGGCCACCCCGATCGCCGCCGGCTCCGCCGGCTCCACATCAGCCATGCGCACCCCCACCGCTCGACGACACCCCTCAGACCTCTGACCGGACGATCCCGTTCCGACCAAGATCAAAGTTAGGCGTGCGCACCGACATCGCCGGAGGCGTCCCTGTGGCGGGTCCCGTACGCGGTGGTGTTCTCGGCACGGCCGATCCGCTTCGCGCCCGTGCCGCCGAGAAGCTCGACGGACGCGTCGAGCTTCTCGTTCCGGCGGAGGTCAAAAGTCAGCGCAGGCCGACGTCGCGACGGGCGTCCTTGTAGACGCGGGCGGGTCTCAACTCGTAATCCCAAGGGAGGGCACCGGGGCGGTTCTTTCCCGTGTGGGAGAGGTGGACGCGCGCCCGGTCGAAGTCGCCGGCGTAGTAGAACGCTGCGCCGAAGAGGTGGTGTGCTTCCTGGGTGCGCGGGTGCGGGACGGGCTGGGCCAGCCATTTCGCGCCCGCGGCCGCGAGGGCGGCGTGGACCTCGGGGCGGGACATGTACTCCCACATGTCGTCGTGGTCCATGCTGTTCTCCAGATGGGCGGCCGCGAGGACGGCCGTCACCGGATCACCCGGCGGCGCGGCCTCCACAGCCGACTCGGCGAAGTCGAGCAGTTCGGCCTCCGACCCGAACCACTTGGGGGCGAGGACCTGGGCTCTGGAGTAGTGGCCGGCGAACAGCGTCCGGTGGCGCCTGTGCAGTTCCTGCCAGATCCGGTCGAGTTCGGACCGGCTCAGTTGAAGGCCCAGCCCGTACCACTGCAGGTTGTCCCAGGGCACCGGGTCGTGCGGCAGCAGTTCGGCGGCGCGGTACAGCGGCTCGCCAGCGCTGGAGAGGATGAGCCAGAAGCGGCCGAACTGCTCGTCGGAGACGTGCTCGGCCCGGGCGGCGGTGCGCACGTGCCAGGCCTCCTTGACGCGGGTCGCGCCGAGCAGAAGGTGGACGTCCGGGTCGTCCGGACGGTCCGCGGCGCGCGCGGCGAGCAGGTCGCCGTGACCGCACGCCGCACGGGAGAGGTTGTCGATGTAGAGAGCGCGCAGCTCGGGGAAGTCGCGCGTGCGGGCCAAAAGTTCCACGGCCACGTCGATCCGACCGCGCCTGACCTGGGGCAGCGCGGCGGCGAGGGCGGGGTCGTCCCAGGCCATGCCTCTGCGCGTGCGCCAGGACGCGCGGTCCGGTGCCGGGCTCAGCGTCATCAGCGGCTTGCGCGACCGGGCCGCTCCCGCGGGCCGCTCCGGGATGTCCTCCTCCGGCCGGGGCGGCATCCGGACGACGCGGTCGGCGGGGACGCTCCGGTCGATCTCGGCCGGGAGGCCGTCGGCGCCGATCCACACGTTGGGTTCGACGCGGACGGTGATGCCGTCCAGCCCGATGAGGACGCGGCCCCCGTCCGGCCAGGCGACCACGGCGGCGCACGAGTCGTAGCGGACGGTGCCCAGCTCCGGTCCGATCATGCTGGTCACCCCAGCGGGGCCGGCGATGAGGTGCACCTGCTTCTGCTCGCGGTCGGCGGGGGCGTAGGCGGTGCCGCACACCGCGACCGTGGAGCTGCCGGGGGCGGGCACGTAGCGGCCTATGTGGGGTTCCTGCCCCTGCGGGACCATCACCAGGGCCGAGTCCCGCATGGTGCGGGCGGCCGACTGGATGTCGTCGGGGGTCAGCGCGTCAAGGCGGCGGACCTGCTCGTCGTAGGAGGTCTGCGGGCCGCCCAGCAGCTCGTCCTTGCAGGCCGACATCACCCAGGCGTGGACGGCGCCGGGCTGGTCCATCGCGCCGCGGTGGATCGCCACCGCCTCCGCCAGTTCGGCGCTCTCCACGGGTTCTTCGGCGATCCGTTCGATCTCGTCGAGGAACTCCTGCGTCAGCCGGGGGTGGGACTCGGCGAGCCCGTCGGCGAACGCGATGACATGGGCGAACCGACCGTCCCGGAGCGAGTAGCCGACCTGCGCGGAGTAGCTGAGCGCGTCGTCCAGCCGCAGCGCCTTGTGCAGACGCCGCTGCAGGATCGTGGTGAGGACGTTGCCGGCCGCGGCGCGCGGTACGACGGCGCTGAGGCCGACCCCGTCGACGTTGGCGGCGAAGTAGGCGGGGGTGCGGGGCAGCGCGCTCGTCGGTTCGGGCGTCGGGAGACGCCTCCCCTCGGGGAGGTCTAGGCGCAGCCCTGCGGGAGGGGGCCCGCCGACGATGGCCAGGGCGGCGTTGGCGCGGGTGAACCGGGTGGCGGCCCAGGCGGCGACGTCCTCGCCGGTGAGCGCGGGCAGTCCGAGCTCGTCGAAGCCCGGCAGGCCGTACGTGGCGGCCCCGTACCGCCACAGCATCATCCGTCCCACGGCGCCCGAGGAGCGCCCGGCGGCCTCGGTCCGCAGGATCTGCTTCTCCGCCTCCAGCCGCTCCAGGGGCGGCTCGCGCAGGGCGGCGCAGACGGTGGCCAGGAACCGGGTCGCCTCGTCGCGGTCGCCTTCGGTGGTGAACGCCGTCGTGACGGTGTCGACCGCCCCGTTGTAGTGGTGTTCGGGCTGGCCCACGCGGTGCAGCGCCAAGTGCTCGACCAGGTGGGTGATCCCCCTGCGCGCCAGCGTCTCGTCGGCTTGACCGATGCGGAAGACCAAGGCGACGTGGTAAACGTCGGTGCCATCGCCGGGCGCCCAGAACGCGGGAACCCCGTCGACCTCGGTCTGCGTGACCTCCACGTAGTCCCCCCTTTGCTCAGGTCGCGCCATCTTACGATCTTGGAGTGTCAGGAATGGTGGATTTTCGATACCAGCGCCCGATCCGGCCGCCGCGACGGGTGTACCGGCGGGCCGTCATCTTGGTCGCGGGCTACGCGCTGGTGTCGGTGCTGGTCGTCCTGACCCATCTGTCCGCGCTCACGACACCGGACTTCGACCCGGCCTACGGCGGCGACCGCAGCGCGGACGGGCGCCCGACCCTGCAGGTCGGCCGGGACGTGCGCTACCGGATCCATGTGCGGGAAGGCGCCGCGTCCCCCCGCGACTGCGTGCTGGTCACCAAGACGGGTGCGGTGCATCCGCTGTCCCTGGACCGGTCGGACGGCTCCCCCGTCGAGGAGGACGGGGTCCGCTACCGGTGGGTCGGTTCGTTCCGCTCGCCGGTCGACGCGTGGGCGGCGGTGCAGTGCACGCCGGACGCCCGCGCACCCCTGCGCGTCGAAGCGGACCCGTCCGAGCTCTTGCCGATCGGGCTCGCGTTCTTCGCCGCGCCCCTGGTCCTGCTCCTCGCCGCCGTCATGACGCTGGTGACCTGGGTGCGCAGGCGCCGCGGCAAGCGGCTGGCGTTCGTGCGTCCCGCCACGCCCGAGCTGGACGCCGAGATCGCCAAGCGGGTCGCGATGGCCGACCGGCTGGTCGGCGGGACCGCGCAGACCTTCGTGCTGTTCCGGCACGGGACGCTCGTCCCCGCCGGGACGCGGACGGGCCACGACGCCGTCGTCCACGCCACCGAGCTGCTGCGGCGGTCCGCCGACCCGGGGGACGGCTGGCGGGTCGCGGCCGTCGACGACGGCTGGACGGTCGCCTGCCCCGAGTCAGGGCTGCGCGTCCTCGTCGGCGACGACGAGACCCGCCGCCCCGACACCCAGGAGATCGGCCGGATCGGCCGCGCCAAGCTGCGCATGGACGCCCGGCGGCCCATGGTCCTGCACCTGGCCGACGGCCGGACGCAGACGCCGGCCGCGGTCGCGCGGTGACCCGCCGGCGGCCGCGTCAGCCGACGCGGTCGATGACGAGCGGGAGCAGGTCGGGGGCGCCGTCGGGGACGACCTCGATGGCGCCGTCCAGGGCCTCCAGGGCCCGGTCGATGCGGGACGGGTCGTCGGTGTGCAGGGTGAGCAGGGGCCGCCCGGCGGTGACCCGGTCGCCCGGCTTGGCGTGGCAGAGCACGCCCGCGGCGGCCGAGACCGGGTCCTCCTTGCGGGCGCGGCCCGCGCCCAGCCGCCAGGCGGCCACGCCGACGGCGTAGGCGTCCAGGCGGGTCAGCACGCCGGAGGCGGGCGCCGGGACGTCGTGGGTCTCCTTGGCGGTGGGCAGCGGCGCGTCCGGGTCGCCGCCCTGGGCGGAGATCATGCGGCGCCACACGTCCATCGCCGAGCCGTCGGCGAGCGCGTCGGCCGGGTCCTTGGCCGACGCCAGGCCCGCCGCGGCGAGCATCTCCCGGGCCAGGGTCACCGTCAGCTCCACCACGTCGGACGGGCCGCCGCCCGCGAGCACCTCCACGGACTCGGCCACCTCGACGGCGTTGCCGACGGCGCGGCCGAGCGGACGGTCCATGGCGGTGAGCAGCGCGACGGTGCGCACGCCGTGGTCGGTCCCGATGCCGACCATCGTCTCGGCCAGCTCGCGGGCCTGGTCGACGGTCTTCATGAACGCGCCGGAGCCGACCTTGACGTCCAGCACCAGCGCCCCGGTCCCCTCGGCGATCTTCTTGGACATGATCGACGAGGCGATCAGCGGGATCGACTCGACGGTGCCGGTCACGTCGCGCAGCGCGTACAGGCGGCGGTCGGCGGGCGCCAGGCCCGACCCGGCGGCGCACACCACCGCCCCGACGTCCGTCAGGACCGCGAGCATCTCCTCGGGCGACAGCGACGCCCGCCAGCCCGGGATGGACTCCAGCTTGTCCAGGGTGCCGCCGGTGTGGCCGAGGCCCCGGCCGGACAGCTGCGGGACGGCCGCGCCGCACGCGGCCACCAGCGGCGCCAGCGGCAGGGTGATCTTGTCGCCGACGCCGCCCGTGGAGTGCTTGTCGGTGGTGGGGCGGTCCAGCCCCGACCAGTCCATGCGCTCGCCGGAGCGGATCATCGCCTCGGTCCAGCGGGCCACCTCGGCGCGGGTCATCCCGTTGAGCAGGATCGCCATGGCCAGCGCCGCCATCTGCTCGTCGGCCATGACGCCGCGGGTGTAGGCGTCGATCGTCCAGTCGATCTGCTCGGGCGTCAGCGTCCCGCCGTCCCGCTTGGCGCGGATGACGTCGATGGCGTCCAATGAGGCTCCTTCAGGACAACAGGTCGTCGGGGCCGAACGCGTCGGGCAGCACCTCGGCCAGAGGGCGCACGCCGCGCGGCGTCTCCAGCAGCATCTCAGGCCCGCCGTGCTCCCACAGCAGCTGGCGGCAGCGGCCGCACGGCATCAGCGGCTCGCCGTCGCCGCCGACGACCGACACCGCCACCAGGCGGGGCCGTCCGGACGCGCCCGGCCCGTACAGGGCGCTGACCAGGCTGCATTCGGCGCACAGGCCGACACCGTAGGAGGCGTTCTCGACGTTGCAGCCGGAGACGACCCGGCCGTCGTCCACCAGCCCCGCCGCGCCCACCGGGAAGTTCGAGTACGGCGCGTAGGCGCGGCGCATCGCCTCGCGGGCCGCCGCGCGCAGCGCCTCCCAGTCGACCCCGCTCATCGGGCCTCGCCCTTGCGGTACCGCAGCCCGTTGGCCGCGGGCATGCGCAGCCGCTGGGACGCCAGCGACAGCACCAGCAGCGTCGTGATGTGCGGGCTGTAGGTGACGATCTCCTTCGGCAGCTCGTCGGTGAGCAGGTACCACGTCAGCATCAGCATGCCGACGACGACGGCGGCCGACGCCTGGACGATCCGGGAGCGCCGGTGCAGGCCGCCCGCCTCCGACGGCGTGACCGGCGCGCGGCGCAGCGACGCCAGCCGCCAGGCGGCGAACGCGAACAGCGCGACCGCGATGACCAGCAGCAGGGCGTGCACGGCGCCGGTGGCGCCGCGCTGCTGGAGCGCGTCGGTGTAGCCGAAGAGCCCGGTGCCCGCGGCCAGGCCGCCGGGCCGCCAGTTGCCGAAGATCATGGCGGCCAGGCCGATGAAGCCGCGGCCGCCGGTCTGGTTCTCCTGGTACTGCGACGACCCGACCATCGCGAGGAACACGCCGCCCAGCCCGGCCAGCGCGCCCGACACGGTCACCGCCGCGTACTTCATCGCGGCGACCCGGACGCCGAGGGACTCGGCGGCGTACGGGTTCTCCCCGCAGGAGCGCAGCCGCAGCCCGAACGCCGTCCGCCACAGCAGCACGTAGGTCAGCGGGATGAGGGCCAGGCCGATGACGGTGAGCGCGGACAGGTCCGTGGTCAGGCCGCGCACCAGCCCGGCCAGGTCGGACAGCAGGAACCAGTGGCGGCCCTCCAGGTCGGCCAGCGGCTCCCCGATCCCCGGCACGCTGACCGTGGGGAAGTCCGGCAGCGGGGGCGACTGGGTGGCGCCGCCGCCCGGCTCGTCCTGGAAGAAGATCGTGGACAGGTAGCGGGCGACGCCCGGCGCCAGGATGTTGATGGCCACGCCGGAGACGATGTGGTCCACGCCGAACGTGACGGTGGCCAGCGCGTGCAGCAGGCCCCCGGCCGCGCCCATCACCACGCCCATGAGCAGCCCCGCCCACGGGTTGCCGGAGAAGTACGCGCCGAACGCCCCGCCCCACGTACCGAAGATCATCATGCCTTCGAGGCCGATGTTCACCACGCCGGCGCGTTCGGACCACAGCCCGGCGAGCGCGGCCATGCCGATCGGCAGGCCCAGGGCCAGGGTGGTGCTCACCGTTCCGCCGGAGGTGATGGTGTTCTCCCCGGTGATGGCGCGCAGCAGCACCAGCACGCCGAACACGGCCGCGAGGACGATCAGGGCCCGCACCACCGGGCGGCGCGCCGTCCGCGCGGGCGCGGGCTCCGCCGCCGGCATGGCCTCGGTCAGGGTCGAGCTCACGCCGCCACCTCCTTCGGGGACGCGTCACGGCCGGCCAGTTGCGCGGCCACCGCCTGCTGCTGCCAGCGCATGCCGAGCCGGCGCACCACCTCGTACACGACCACCACCGACAGCAGTACCGCGGCCTGCGTGATCGCCACGATCTCCTTGGGGATTTCGTTGAACTCCAGGATCTGCGACGACTGGTCGAGGAACGACCACAGCAGCGCGGCGAACGCGATGCCGACCGGGTTGTTGCGGCCCAGCAGCGCGATGCCGATGCCGACGAAGCCGAGGCCGCTGGGGAAGTCCAGCCCGTAGGAGTACGACGAGCCGAGCAGCTGCGGCATGCCGACCAGCCCGGCCGCCGCCCCCGACAGCACCATGGCCGTCACCACCATGCGCCGGGCGTCGACGCCGCTGGCCACCGCCGCGCTCGGCGACAGGCCGGTGGCGCGCAGGTCGAACCCGAACCGGGTGCGCTCCACCACGACGTGGAACGCCACGCCGACCGCCACCGCGAGCACCACCAGCCCGAACACCTCCAGGTCGGCCCCGGGGTAGGGGATGCCGGGCACCCGCCCGGACGGCGCGATCGGCTCAGTGCCGACGTTGTCGCTGCCCGCGACCTGGGTGCCGAGCCGGTCGGTCTGCAGCAGGTAGGCGATGATCCCGGTGGCGATGAAGTTCAGCATGATCGTGGCGATGACCTCGCTGACGCCCCGGGTCACCTTGAGCACCCCGGCGATGCCCGCCCACAGCGCGCCCACCAGCATGGCCACCACGATGATCACGACCTGGTGCAGCACCGGGGGCAGCGCGAACGCGCCGCCGACCGCGGCGGCCAGCATCGCCGCCAGCCGGTACTGGCCGTCCACGCCGATGTTGAACAGGCCCATCCGGAACCCGATCGCCACGGCCAGCGCGGCCAGGTAGTAGGTGGCCGCCCGGTTGACGATGTTGACGACGCTGTCCGGCTCCAGCCCGAACTCGATCATCGCCTGGAACGTCGACGGCGGGTGGAACCCGCTGATCGACAGCACGATCGAGGTCAGCGCGACGGAGAACGCCAGCGCGGCCGCCGCCGCCAGGACGGTCAGCGCCAGCGGCGAGTTCTTCAGCCGGTTCACTCTTCCCCCTCCAGCGGCGCCCCGGTCATCGCGGAGCCGAGCCGTTCGGGCGTCACGTCGGCCGGGTCGACCTCGCCGACGATCCGGCCGCGCAGGATCACCCGCAGCGTGTCCGACATGCCGATCAGCTCGTCCAGGTCCGCGGAGATCAGCAGGACCGCCAGGCCCTCGGCGCGGGCCTGCCGCAGGTGCTCCCAGATGGCGGCCTGGGCGCCGACGTCCACGCCGCGGGTCGGGTGGGCGGCGATGAGCAGCTTCGGCTCGCCCGACATCTCCCGGCCGACGATGAGCTTCTGCTGGTTGCCGCCGGACAGCGCGGCGGCGTCCACGTCGATGCCGGGGGTGCGCACGTCGTAGGCCTCGACGATGCGCCGGGTGTCGGCCCGGGCGCCGGCCCGGTCGATCCACGGCCCCTTGACGTTGGGCCGCCGCGTCTGGTGCCCGAGGATCCGGTTCTCCCACAGCGGGGACTCCAGCAGCAGCCCGTGCCGGTGCCGGTCCTCGGGGATGAAGCCGATGCCCCCTTCGCGGCGCCGCCGGGTCGACCAGGCGGTGATGTCCTCGCCGTCCAGCCGGATGGTCCCGGCGTCGGGGGCGCGCATGCCCATGATCGCTTCGACGAGCTCGGCCTGCCCGTTGCCCTCGACCCCGGCGATGCCCAGGATCTCGCCCGCGTGGATGGTGAAGCTGACGTCGTCGACGACCGCGCGGCCGGAGGCGTCCCGCACGGTCAGCCCGTCGAGCCGCAGGACGGGCCGGTCGGTCACCGTGGACTCGCGCAGCTCCGGGACGGGCAGCTCGCTGCCGACCATCATCCGGGCCAGCTCCCGCGCGGTGGTCGCGGCGGGGTCCAGGCCGGTCGCCACCGTGGTGCCGCGCCGGATGACGGTGATCTCGTCGGCGACCGCCAGCACCTCGTCCAGCTTGTGCGAGATGAACAGGACGGTGAGCCCTTCGCGGCGCAGCTCGCGCAGGTTGGCGAACAGCTCGTCGACCTCCTGCGGCACCAGCACCGCGGTGGGCTCGTCCAGGATCAGGATGCGGGCGCCCCGGTAGAGCACTTTGAGGATCTCGACCCGCTGCCGGTCGCCGACGCCGAGCTCCTCCACCAGCTTGCCGGGGTCGACGCGCATGCCGTACCGCTGGGACAGCTCCTCGACGCGCCGCCGCGCCTTCGCGCCGATGCCGTGCAGCCGCTCGGCGCCGAGGACGATGTTCTCCAGGACGGTGAGGTTGTCGGCCAGCATGAAGTGCTGGTGCACCATGCCGATGCCGCGGGCGATGGCGTCGGCCGGCGAATGGAACGCGACCTCCTCGCCGGCGACCTTGATGGTCCCCTCGTCGGCCCGCTGCATGCCGTAGAGGATCTTCATCAGGGTCGACTTGCCCGCGCCGTTCTCCCCGACGATGGCGTGCACGGTCCCGGCCTTGACCGTCAGGTCGATGTCGTGGTTGGCGACGACGCCGGGGAAGCGCTTGGTGATGCCGCGGAGCTCGAACGCGGGCGGGGCGGCGGTGCCGGTGTCGGACGGCCGCTCAGTGGTGGACATCCCCTGGTCCTCCTACACCAGAGCCCGGGAGGAGGCCGTGGCCGTCCCCCCGGGCCGGAGCAACGTTCAGGTCACTTGGTCGGGACGGTGATCGCCCCGCTGACGATCTGCTGCTTCAGCTCGTCCAGCTTGGCCTGCACGTCCTTGATCTCCGCGGCGTTGCTGGTGGAGTAGCCGACGCCGTCGTTCTTCAGGTCGAAGGTGACGGGCCCGGACTTGGCCGTCCCCTCGCCCGCGGCCTTGACGAACTCGAAGACCGCGGTGTCCACCCGCTTGAGCATCGAGGTGATGATGTAGGGCTTCTGCGCCGGCTCTGCGTTCTGGTACTGGTCGGAGTCGACGCCGATCGCGTACTTCTTCTTGGCGGCGGCGGCCTGGAACAGGCCGGTGCCGGACAGGCCGGCCGCGTGGTAGATCACGTCGGCGCCGGCGTCGTACTGGCCCTCGGCGATGGTCTTGCCCTTGGCCGGGTCGGTGAAGCCGGAGAAGTCGGTGCCGCGGGAGATGTACTTGACGTCGATCTCGATGTCCGGCTTGACCTTCTTGGCGCCGGCGACGTAGCCCGCCTCGAACTTCTTGATCAGCGGGGTGTCCACGCCGCCGATGAAGCCGATCTTGCCGGTCTTGGACTTCAGCGCCGCCGCGGCGCCGACCAGGAAGGAGCCCTGCTCCTCGGCGAACACCAGGTTGGTGACGTTCGGGCCGGTGACCGAGCTGTCGTCGACGATCGCGAACTTGGTGTTCGGGTGGTTCTTGGCGACCTTGGCCAGCGGGCCCGCGTAGGCGAACCCGACCGCGATCACCGGGTTGTAGCCGGACTTGGCCAGCAGCTCCAGCCGCTGCACCTTGTCGTTGTCGCTCTCGCCCTTGGTCGCCTCGATGTCCTTGACCTCAAGGTTGAGGACCGACTTCACCTTCTGCAGACCCGCGTAGGCGGCGTCGTTGAACGACTTGTCGCCCCGCCCGCCGATGTCGTAGGCCAGACCGACCTTGACGGTCTTCTTGCCGTCGCCGCCGTCGCCGCCGGTGGTCGCCTTCTTGCCGCCGCACGCCGATGCACTGAGCGTGAGCGCTGCGCCCGTCAGCGCGACGAGTGAGATCTTGAGTCCACGGCGCACGTTTGGCGCTCCTTCCGTTCCCCGCCCTCGACATGGCGGCCTTCGGCCGCCGAAATCGATGGGACGCTACCGGGTCGAACGAGCGGAACGTCCGTGATGCACCGATTCGCAACGGGTCCGTTACCAAGGTGTAGGCATATCGCCACAGGTCAGGCCGCTCGCGGCCGGTGCACCCGGTAGGCCGGCGAGGAGAAGTGAATCGCGTCACCCGGCCGGGGCCCGCGTCCGGCGCCCCGCCGGACGGTGAACGACGTCCCTGAGGGGCGCGCCGCCCGGGGCGGGCGGCCGCGAGCCCGGTCGGGGGGACCGGCGCGCTCGGGCCGGGCCGGGCTCAGGCGAGGGCGGCGCCTTCCATCTGCTCGGGGTCGCCGGGGCGGCCGCCGTCCCACAGCGCGGTCAGGGCGGTGGCGCTCAGCACGCGGACGCCGACGGCGATGCAGCGCTCGTCGACGTCGAAGTCGCCCCGGTGCAGGTCGTACTCGACCGCCGAGCCGGGGGTGCGCACGCCCAGCCGGGCCAGGGCGCCCGGGATCGACTCCAGGTACCAGCCGAAATCCTCGCCGCCGAGGCTCTGCGGCGTCGGCACCGCGGCCTCCTCGCCGAGCACCTGCGCGGCGGCGTCGCGGAACATCTGCACGCTCGCGGCCTCGTTCACGGTGGGCGGGACGCCGCGCACGTACTCCAGCGACGCCTCCACGTCGTAGGCGGCGGCGACCGAGTCCAGCAGCGCCTTCATCATCTCCGGCGCGCGGTGCCACGCCTCGTCGTCCAGGCAGCGGACGGTGCCCTCGGCGATGCCGTCGTCGGGGATGGCGTTGGCCACCGACCCGGCCGACACCCGGCCCCACACCAGCGACAGGCTGGAGCGCGGGTCGACGCGCCGCGACAGCGCGGCGGGCAGCTCGGTGACGATCTTGGCCAGCGCGTACACCAGGTCGGCGGTCAGGTGCGGCCGGGCGGTGTGCCCGCCGGGCCCGGTCACCTTGACGTACACCTTGTCGCAGGCGGCGGTGATCGGCCCGGTGCGCAGGCCGAGCTGCCCGACCTCGATGCGCGGGTCGCAGTGCAGCGCGAACGCCCGGTCCACGCCGCAGATGCCGCCGGCGGCCATGACGTCCAGCGCGCCGCCGGGGGTCTCCTCGGCGGGCTGGAACAGCAGCCGCACCCGGCCCGGCAGCTGGCCCGCCGCGGCCTGCTGCGCCAGGAACAGGCCGGCGCCCAGCACCATCGTGGTGTGCACGTCGTGGCCGCAGGCGTGCGCGACGCCCGGCACCGTGGACCGGTACGGCACGTCCTTCTCGTCCTGCAGCGGCAGCGCGTCGATGTCGGCGCGCAGCGCCACGGTCGGCCCCTCCTCCGGGCCGATGTCGCAGAACAGTCCGGTGCCCTTGGGCAGGACCACGGGGGACAGCCCGGCGGCGGTGAGGCGCTCGACGATCCGCTTGGTGGTGCGGTGCTCGGCGAACCCCAGCTCCGGGTGCATGTGCAGGTCGCGCCGGAAGCTGATCAGCTCGGCCTCGTGGCGGGCCAGGAACGCGTCCAGTTGCGGCTGCAGGGCCGCGCCGCCCAGCGGGCCGCCCCCGCCCGGCCCGGTCCCGGGACCGGTCGCGGAGCCGTGCGCCAGGCCGCCGGCGGCGCCCCGGCGGACGGACCCGGCCGCCCGCGTCGCGTCCTCGGCGTCGTCCGCGCCCGCCGCCCCCGCGGCGGCCGCTGGTTCAAGGCCGGGCATCACCCCGGGTCCCGGTTGTGTCATGTGCGCCCCCTGCGCAACGGCCGGGCGGATCGGCGTCCGCCCGGTGATCTGTCCGGTATCGTGCGGGGCCGTCCCGGGCGCGCGCGGCACCTTCGGGGTCCCCCGCTCCGGGGCGTCGCCGGTCGCGTCGTCGGGTCCGGCGCGGCCCGCCGGGTCGGCGGGCCCCTCAGTTCCCGACATGTGCAACCTCCCCGAATGTGATGAACCTGTCCTCGGCGAACTCCGCGATCGCGGCGTCGACCACGTTCTCCAGCGTCCCGCCCTCGGCGCGGATCGCGCGCTGGCGTTCGTACGGAGCCCCGTGCTCCAGGATCTCTCCCGCGACCTTGAGCTCCTCGGCGCAGCCCAGCCGGTCGGCCACGGGTTCGAGTTCGCGGACCAGTTCGTAGAGGTCGTCGCGGAGCGGCACGGTGTTGCCGCTGTCATCGGTGATGACGAGGGCGTCGAGACCGTGGCGGGTGGCGCGCCACTTGTTGTCGCGCACCACCCAGGCCGCCGGGCGCGGCAGCGTGTAGCCGCGGTCGAGCTGCTGGTCGAACAGGGTCACCAGGCTCTGGCAGAGCGCGGCCGCCATGCCGAGCTCCCGCAGGGTGGGGATGCCGTCGAACATCCGGATCTCCACCGTGCCGAAGTCCGGGTGCGGCCGGATGTCCCACCACACCTCCTTGATGCTGCGGATGGAGCCGGCGCGCAGCAGGGTCGCCATGTAGTCCTCGAACGCGGCCCAGTCGTCCAGCAGGTGCGGCGGCCCGGCCGTGGGCAGCTGGCCGAAGACCACCGCGCGGCTGGACGCCAGGCCGGTGTCGTGGCCGCTCCAGAACGGGCTGGAGGCGGTGAGGGCGAGAAAGTGCGGCAGGTAGGCCGACAGGGCGTTGACGATCGGGATCACCCGGTCGGCGTCGCTCACGCCGACGTGGACGTGCACGCCGAAGGTCTGGATGCGGCGGGCCAGCCACTGCATCTCCTGGATGAGGTCGGCGTAGCGCTGGACCGGCGCCATCACCGCGTCCCGCCAGTCGCTGATCGGATGCGTCCCCGTGCAGCACAGCGCGATGCCCCGCTCGGCCGCCGCCGACCGCAGCGCGGCCACCGTGGCGGCCAGGTCGGCCTTGGCCTCGCCGACGGTGTGGCACACGTCGGTGACGATCTCGACGGTCGACTCCATCAGCTCGTGGCGGATCTTGGGGACGCCGCCGCCCTCGCTGAGCGACGGCAGCGCGGCCAGCACCTCACGCGCGTCCTGCCGCAGGTGCCTGGTCTCCGCGTCCACGAGCTGGAGCTCCCACTCGACGCCCAGCGTCGGGCCGCGGGACGGATTGAAGTCAATGGCCACGGCCAACCTCCGTCCACAATCCTTGCAGGTCGATGCGTGGCACGTGGCGCAATTCGGCCAGCGGGTCACTAAGCCTGGACAAACGCCGATCCAGGCGCCGGTCCAAGCCGGGACTGTCCACCATCATGACGCCGGGCGCCGAGAACCGGCAGGGCTCTGCGCCCGGCACGGATCATTTGATCCCTATGGACGACAACCGGACACGATCCGTAACCCTTTTCGGTCATGCCGGATCGGGGGGTCATCCTCCGGACGGACTAGTCCGCGCACCCAGAGTACCTGGTGACGGTACGTGATCGCCCGTGTTCTCGTCCCGACACCGCGCCCTACGTCCCAGATGAGCGGTCCGATGGCGAACGTCCGTATTTCGGCGCCGACAGGAGGGTGCGCGACAGGCGTGAATCTCCTCCCGGACAGGTCATAAGGTCGTGGCTTAATCTTCGTGAAGTCGCGGGGATCACCCCGAGACGCCAGGAGCGCCGTCCACCGGAAACGCGGATCGTTATTCGGACCGAACGCCATCGGGGAGCCATGAGAAGACCACCGCGCGCCGTCTCCGCGATCACCGTGCCGTCCGTCGCGGCCTGCCTCGCCTGCGGCCTGGCGGCTCCCCCCGCCGCCGCCCGGCCGGCGGCCGCGGGGCCGGGCGGGACGACGCCGGTCACCACGGCCGCCCCCGCGGAGCCGCTCGGCGGTCCGCAGCTCGCCGGGAAGGGCACGATCGTCAACCCCGCCCCGGGGGTCCCGGCCCCGCCGAAGATCAAGGCGGCGTCGTACCTGATCGCCGACGGCGACACCGGCGAGGTGCTGGCGGCCAAGGACCCGCACGGCCGCTACCTGCCCGCCAGCACGCTCAAGACGCTGACCGCGCTGACGCTCATCCCCCGGCTCAAGCCCGACCAGACGGTGCGGCCCTCCCGCGAGGCGTGCGACGTCGAGGGCACCAAGGTCGGCATGACGCCGAAGATGAGCTACAAGGTGTCCGACCTGTTCTACGCGCTGATGATGATGTCGGCCAACGACGCGGCGGTGGCGCTCGCCGAGGCCAACGGCGGCATGAAGAAGACCCTGGCCGACATGAACGCCGAGGCCCGGCGGATCAACGCCCGCGACACCCTGGCCGGCTCCCCCAACGGGCTGGACCGCGACCTCGGCCTGACCGTCAAGACCCAGCACACCTCCGCCTACGACCTGGTGCTGATCTTGCGCGAGGCGATGCGCCATCCCGACTTCCGCCGGTACGTCCAGACCATCGACCACAAGTTCCCCGCCCCGCCGACCAAGAAGGAGCGCAAGAAGGGCAAGAAGGTCGGCGGCTACCCGATCCACACCCACAACCGGATGCTGCCGGGCCAGTCGCACGCCTACCCGGGCATGCTCGGCGGCAAGAACGGCTACACCATCGCCGCCAAGCAGACGTTCGTGGCGGCCGCCCGGCGCGGCGGCCACACCGTCTACATCTCGCTCATGGGCGCCGACCGGCCGCCGTCCCCGTACGCCGCCGAGCTGCTGGACTGGGGGTTCAAGGCGCGCGGCAAGGTCAAGCCCGTGGGCATGCTGGTGCCGCCCGGCGACCTGACGCCCAAGAAGGACGCCGGACAGGACGACGGGCTGCTCGCCGACACCCCGCTGGGCGGGGACGGCCCCGCGCACGGCTGGGGCCTGGTGGGGGGCACCGTGGCCGGGGCGGTGCTGGCGGCCGGGCTGGTGTTCGTCGTGGCGCGGCGGCGGCAGCGCGGCTGATTCGGCGCCCTGGACGGGCGGCCGATTCTGCGGCGCATCGCTCGGCGGGCGGCGACCACCCGTCGTCCCCGGTTCAGGGCCTTCTTCCGGGACGGCCGGCGGAGCCGACGCCGCCCGCCTTCGAATCGCTCCCGCCCACGGCGCCGTCGCCTTCGCCGTCTTCAGGACCGGCCGCGCCTGAGGCGGCCCTCCGGTCGGCGTCCCCGGCGGGCGGCGCGCCGGTCTCGGGTTCCTCGCCCGCAGGCTGTTCCTCGGCGGGCGCGGCGCGGTCGGCCCTCAGGACGGCGGTGCGGGTGGCGGTCCACGCGGCGACGTACAGCACGTACCGGGCCGCGATGTTGATCCACACGATGAGCCCGACGAGGACGGCGAACGAGGCGTAGACCGGGTTGCTCGTGGTGTGCCCGAGCAGCAGGGAGGCAGCCTGCTTGAGCACCTCGAAGCCCACCGCGCCCACGAGCGCGCCGCGCAGCATGGTGCGCCACGGCGCTCGGGTGCCCGTCACCCGGGAGAAGAGCACCAGGAAGATCACGGTGTTGGCGGCGACCGCCACGGCCGCCGACAGCAGCCACAGCCCGACGCCCGCCCCCGGCACGTCCGCCGCGCCGAGCCGGCCCAGCACCGCGCTGGAGGCCGACACCGCGACCGCCGACAGGGCCATGCCCACGATGAGCATGCAGCCCAGGAACAGCAGCACGCCCGCGTCCCACAGCTTGCGGACCACGATGTTGGCTTCGGGCTCCGGCGGGTGGCCCCAGATCTCGCGCAGCGACTCGCGCACCATGGTCACCAGGCCGAGGCCCACCACCAGCAGGCCGGCCAGGCCGAGCAGCCCGGCGGCGGTCCGGGACCGGGCGATCTGCTCCACCTGGAGCCGGTCGGCCAGCCCGGGCAGCAGCGACCGGACCGCCTCGACGAAGTAGGCGCGGGCCTCCTCGCTCACCCCCACCAGATAGCCCAGCAGGGCGTACGCCAGCGCCAGCAGCGGGAAGAAGGACAGGAAGGCGTAGCAGGTCAGCGCGGCCGCCAGCCGGTCGCCGCGGCGCTCCTGGTACCGCGTGAACGCGCGGGCCAGGTGGTCGAACCACTCCGAGCGGGCGCGTGCGGCGTCCAGCAGGCGTCCGGCCCGGTCGCGCAGATCCGCGGCCAGGCGGGCCGTCGCGTTGATCGCCCGCCGCATGCACGGACCGTACCCGACGGGTCCTCGGCGATGCGCGGCCCCGCCGAAGGCCCGGCGCGCTAGGACGGGGTGCCGCCGCCGAGCAGGAAGTGGCGCTGGGGCCGCCACACCCCGTCGGCCCCGTGCTCGTACAGGGAGAACCCCCACACCTCGAAGGCGGCCTCGTAGTCGGCCAGCTCCTTGTAGGCGCGGTCCATCTGCTCGTCGGGCAGGTGGTGTGCCACGGTGACGTGCGGGTGGTACGGGAACTGCGGCTTCTGCGCCAGCGGACCCGACAGCACTTTGTCGTGCAGGCGCGCGCAGCCGTCCATTCCTTCGGCCACGGCCACGAACACCACCGGTGAGACGGGTCGGAACGTTCCCGTACCGTGCAGTCGGAGGCCGAAGGGGCGCTCGCTGCGCGCCACCCGCGTCAGATGCTCCTGGATCGCGCCGAGATCGGCGGCGTCGATCCGCGTGGGCGGCAGCAGGGTGATGTGCGTCGGGATGCACGCGGCCAGCCGGTCGCCGAACGACTCGCGGACGCGCTGGAGCTCGCGCCCGTACGGGTGCGGGATCGGGATCGCCACCCCGATCGTGCGCGCGGCGTGCCCCGCGGCCTGCCCTCCGGCCTGCCGCGGCTCCGCCGTCCGTTCCGCGGGGGGAGCGCTCCCCACGGCTTGCGCCCCTCGGGCGTCAGCGACCACGTCCCACGAATCCAACCCGGTCGCGCACGACCTCCATCGTGTGCGCGGCGACCTTCCTGGCGCGCGCCGCCCCGTCGGCGAGGACGCGGTCGAGCTGGTCCTCGTCGGCGAGCAGCTTCTGCGTGCGCTCGCGGATGGGGGTGAAGGTGTCCACCACCAGCTGGGCCAGGTCCTTCTTGAACTGGCCGTAGCCGCTGCCGGCGTACCGCTCCTCCAGCTCGGGCACGGACGTGCCGGCCAGGGCGGAGTAGATCCGCAGCAGATTGGTGATCCCGGGCTTGTTCTCCTCGTCGTAGCGCACCTCGGTGCCGGTGTCGGTGACCGCGCGCATGATCTTCTTGCGCATCGGTCCCGGCTCCTCCAGCACGTCGATGATGCCCTGCGGCGAGGAGGCCGACTTGCTCATCTTGGCGGTCGGCTCCTGCAGGTCGGTGATCTTGGCGGCGCCCTCGGGGATGTAGGCCTCCGGCACCGCGAACGTCTCGCCGAACCGCTGGTTGAACCGCTGCGCCAGGGTGCGGGTGAGCTCCAGGTGCTGGCGCTGGTCCTCCCCGACCGGCACCCGCAGCACCCGCTCGGCGGCGCCCTCGCCGGGGCCCGGCGTGTAGAGCAGGATGTCGGCCGCCTGCAGCACCGGGTAGGTGAACAGGCCGACCGTGGTGCCCGCGGTGCCCTGCTTGGCGGCCTTGTCCTTGAACTGGGTCATCCGGCTGGCCTCGCCGAACCCGGTGAGGCAGCCGAGGATCCAGCCCAGCTCGGCGTGCTCGGGGACCTGGCTCTGCACGAACAGCGTGGCCCGCTCGGGGTCCACGCCCATGGCCAGCAGCTGGGCGGCCGCGACCTTGGTGCGGCGGCGCAGCTGCGCGGGGTCGTGCTTGACCGTGATGGCGTGCAGGTCGACCACGCAGTAGAAGGTCTGGTGGGTCTCCTGCATCGCCACCCACTGCCGCAGCGCCCCCAGGTAGTTGCCGAGGTGGAACGAGTCGGCGGTGGGCTGGATGCCGGACAGCACACGCGGGACGTCGGGGGCGGACGCGCCGCCGACGCCTTCGGAAGTGGGCGCTACGGACATATGCACGGACCGATTCTCTCAGACCCCGTTCGGAGGGGCGTCGTCGGCGGCGGCCCCCTTCGGGTTTTCACGGCGTTCCCGTCATTTGGGAACATTCCGGGTGCCCTTGGGAGTCGCCGGTGACGGGACGCCCCCGCGCGCGGAGTCGTTCAGGGCTGGCTGGTCGCCGGCGGCAGGTCCGGCCGGCGCGACGCGCGGGCGAGGACCGCGGTCGGCGACCGTCCCGCCGCGCGACCGGCGCGCCTGCGCGTCATGCACATCATATTCACGGGGAATGTCCCCGATGAGATCTCGACCGGTCCGCCGCCGGACCCCCTGTTCAGTCCTGCGGACGTAATGCCCACGACTCATGCCCCCACGACTCATGCCCCCCACAACTCATGCCCCCACGACTCATGCCCCCCACAACTCATGTGCCACGACTTGATCAGGACGGAGCGGAGCGCCGCGGGCGGCGGCCTCGGCGGAGGGGGTGCCCGGCTCAAACCGCGTCGGGCGCGGGGGCACGGGCGGTGCGCGTGTTCGCAGGGGGCGGGAGGGGCGGCGCGGATAGCCTTGAGCGGCCGACCAGTCGATCTTCGGAGGTGCATCACGTGAAGCTGCTCGTCACCGGGGGCGCCGGCTACATCGGCGGCGTCGTGGCCGCCCAACTGCTGGACGCCGGGCACGAGGTCGTCGTCCTGGACGACCTGTCCACCGGGCACGCCGACTCCGTCCCGGAGGGCGCGCGGCTGGTGCGCGGCACGCTGCGCGAGGCCGCCTTCGACGTGCTGGACGGGGGGAACTTCGACGCGGTGCTGCACTTCGCCGCCCGGTCGCTGGTCGGCGAGTCGGTGGAGAAGCCCGGCCTGTACTGGGACAGCAACCTGGGCGAGTCGCTGGCGCTGCTGGACGCCATGCGCCGCGCCGGGGTGGACCGCATCGTGTTCTCGTCCACGGCGGCCACCTACGGGGAGCCGGAGTCCACGCCGATCCTGGAGACCGACCCGACCCGGCCGACCAACCCGTACGGGGCGACCAAGCTGGCCATCGACACCGCGCTGGCCGAGTACGCGCGGCTGCACGGCATCGGCGGCGTGTCGCTGCGCTACTTCAACGTGGCGGGCGCGCTGCTCGACGGACGGCGGGTGCAGGGCGAGCGGCACACCGTCGAGACGCACCTGATCCCGAACGTGCTGAAGGTCGCGCTCGGGGAGCGCGAGTCGGTGAAGGTGTTCGGCGAGGACTACCCCACCCCCGACGGCACCTGCGTGCGCGACTACATCCACGTGGTCGACCTCGGCGCGGCGCACCTGCTGGCGCTGGACGCCTGCGAGCCGGGCGTCCACCAGATCTTCAACCTGGGCAACGGCAACGGGTTCTCCGTCCGCGAGGTGATCGAAGTGTGCCGGGAGGTCACCGGCCATCCGATCCCGGCGGAGCCGCATCCGCGCCGCCCCGGCGACCCGGCCGTGCTCGTGGCGTCGTCGGAGAAGATCAGGTCGCAGCTCGGCTGGAAGCCCGAGCGGGACCTGCGGGCCATGGTCGCCGACGCGTGGGAGTTCGCCCGGAGGGCCCGGTGACCTCCGCGGACCCGCGCGCGCTGGCCGCCGCGTTCGCCGAGGCGTACGGGCGGCCCGCGGAGGGCGTGTGGCGCGCCCCCGGACGCATCAACGTGATCGGCGAGCACACCGACTACAACGACGGGTTCGTCCTGCCGTTCGCGGTGCCGCAGGGGGTGTCGGTGGCGGCGGCGCGCCGCGACGACGGCGTGCTGGAGGTGCGGTCGCTGCAGGCCGCGGGAGCCGGCGTCGCCGTGCCGGTCGACCCGCGGGCGCCCGAGGCGCGGCGCTGGCGGGAGACGGCGCCGCAGCGGGAGCGCTGGGCGGCCTATCCGGCCGGGACGGCGTGGGTGCTGCGCGAGCACGTCCCGGACGGCCGGATCGGCGGGGCGTCCCTGCTGATCGACGCGGACCTGCCGCAGGGCGCGGGACTGTCCTCGTCGGCCGCGCTGGAATGCGCCACGGCGCTGGCGCTGTGCGAGCTGTACGGGGCGGACGGCCTGCTGGGCGCGGCGGGCCGGCGGGAGCTGGCGCGGCTGGCGCAGCGCGCCGAGCACGAGTACGTCGGCATGCCCTGCGGGATCATGGACCAGTCGGCGTCCCTGCTGTGCACCGCGGGCCACGCGCTCATGCTGGACTGCCGCAGCGGCCTGTCCACGCAGGTGCCGCTGCCGTTGGCGGACGCCGGGCTGAGCCTGCTCATCGTCGACACCCGCATGCGGCACGAGCTGGTCGACGGCGACTACGGGCGGCGCCGCGCCGAATGCGAGCGGGCGGCCGAGGCGCTCGGGGTGCCCGCGCTGCGCGACGTCAAGGACCTGCCCTCCGCGCTGGACGCGCTGGACGACCCGGTGCTGCGCCGCCGCGTGCAGCACGTGGTGACCGAGAACCACCGCGTGGAGGCGGCCGTGGGGCTGCTGCGGGCGGGCGCGGCCGCCGAGCTGGGCGCCCTGCTGACCGCCTCGCACATCTCGCTGCGCGACCAGTTCGAGGTCTCCTGGCCGGGCGCGGACGTCGCGGTCGAGGAGGCGCAGCGGGCCGGCGCGCGCGGCGGCCGCATGGTCGGCGGCGGGTTCGGCGGCTCGGCGATCGTGCTCACCCCCGCCGACCGCGTCGACCAGGTGAGCGAGGCCATTCGCGCCGCGTACCGGCGGCGCGAATGGGAAGAGCCGCGGTTCCTCACCGCCGTTCCCGCCGACGGCGCCCGCCGGCTGCTCTGACGCCGCGTCCGGGGGCCGCCCGGGGCGGCCCCCTGCTCGGGGCGGTTCAGAGCCGCTGCCGGATCTCGTCGCGCAGGCGGGCCGCGGCCTGCGCCGCGTCGTCCTCGCCCAGCGACGCGAAGCCGTCGGCGGCCCGGCTCGCCGGCTCCAGAGCCTCGTCCAGCCGTCCCTCGTTCGCCAGCAGGCGGGCCTCGTCGTAGCACAGCGCCGCCGTCTCCCAGGCCACCGCGGCCTCGGGCCCGTCCGCCGGCAGCCGGCCGAGCGCCTCGCGGGCGGCCGCCATCTCCTCCAGGGCGCGGGCGGCGTCGCCGCCCCACGCGCGGCACATGGCCCCGCGGCGGCGGCAGCGCACCGCGCCGAACGGGTCGCCGGCCTCGGCGAACGCGTCGGCGGCCTCGGCGTACCGGTCGGCGGCCAGGGCGTCCCGGTCCAGGTCGGTGAGCACGTCGGCGGCCTGCTCCAGCAGCCACGCGGCCGCGCCCGGGTCGTCTTCGTCGGCGGCGAGCCCCGCGAACGTGTCGGCGGCCTGCTGCTCGCCGAGCCCGCGCTGGGCCTGCGCGAGGACGTACCGGCAGCGGCGGTCGGCTTTCGCGTCGCCCAGCTGCGCGAGCACGGGCACGGCCTCCTCGGCGGCCTCGGCCGCGTCGAAGTGCCGTCCCACCGCCAGGTACGCGGTGGCGAGTTCGGTGCGCGCGTAGGCCGCCTGCGGCTGCATGCCGAGCGCGGTGAACCCGGCCGCCGCCTCCTCCAGGTCGGGGACCGCGTCGGCGGCGCGATCCTGCGCCAGCAGCAGGGAGCCGCGCGAGGCATGCGCGGTGGGCAGCAGGCCGGGCGGTCCGGCCGCCGCGTTCGCCACGGCCTCGTCGAACGCCTCCAGGGCAGCGGCGCCGTCCGCCTGGGCGTGGCCCAGCAGCAGCGCCGCCTGGGCCAGACGCGCCGGTTCGCCGCACGTCCGGAAGCCGTCGCAGGCGCGGCGCAGCGCCGCGGCGGCGTCGGCGGTCCGGCCCAGGCCGTCGAGCACGCGCCCCCGCATGATGTCCAGCTCGGCGGCGTCGCGCGGCCGGTCCGGCGCCAGCCCGTCCAGCGCGGCCAGGCCGTCCTCCCCGCGCCCCTGCTTCACCAGCGCGTCGGCGAGGCGCATCCGGGCGCCGGATACGCGCGTCGACCCCGCGTCGTGCTCGTCGAGGTACGCGACGGCCGCCTCCATCAGCGCCATGCCCTCCTCGCGGGCGCCCGTCTCGAACAGGATCGAGCCGATTCGACTGCGCACGGCGTGCTCGCGCACCGCGTTGCCCGCCTCGGCGTACAGCGCCTCCGCCCGCCGCCACTCCGCCAGCGCGGCGTCGGGGTCGCCGTTCACGAGCATTTCCACGCCGCGCCCGTCGGCGCGGCGCGCGGCCTGCAGCGCGGTCAGCGGGCGGTCGCCCGCCGCCTCGTCGAACCGCCGCCACGCCGCCAACGCGCCGTTCTCGTCGAAGGCGGACCGGCACTCGTCGGCGATGTCCAGCAGCGCGTCGAGGTCGGTCACCTCCGACAGGTCGCGGACCGGCCCGTCCGGTTCCTGCCGCGGGGGCGGCGCCGGGACCTGCGCGGGACGCCGGGGGGCGTGCGGGGTCAGCGGGAGATGGTCGACGACCGGCTCGTGGGCCAGCAGCCGCTCGACCTGGTCGCCCTGGTGGGACGTGCCGTTGCGGGCGTCGAACCGGGCCGCGATCTCACGGGCGCGCGCGGCCAGCTCGCCCCGCAGCCGCGCGGCCGTCACCTCGCCGGCGCCGTCGGGGCGGCGCAGCGTCACGTCCCCGGCGCCCGTCTCCTCCATGCGGCGCAGCAGCAGCGCGGCCGACGCGGCGAACCACATGGCGGCGGACGGGCTGGGCGCCCGGTCCAGCCACCCCAGGTGCCGCTGGACGATCTCCAGCCCGCGCGGCTCGTTGCCGGTCACCGCGCAGAACCACACGTGGTCGCCGATGTCCGCCAGGTCGGACAGGTTGGACCGGATGAGCCGGTACGCGCGGCGGTGCGCGTCGCGCGCCTCCTCCGTCCGGCCCGTCCGCAGGAAGACCGGCAGCAGCGTGGTCAGGACGCCCTGCGGCTGCTCGGTGCAGTTCAGCTCGGCGTTCAGCACGGGCGCCGCGACGGCCAGCGCCTCCTCGTCGCGACCGCGGGCCTTCAGGTGCGCCGCCATGCCGGTCGGGTCGCAGCCCGCGCAGTCCGACAGGTCGTCGCGGGGCGCCGCGATCCACTTGGCGTACCACTCGTCGGCGGCCTCATGGTCGCCCACGTGCCGGGCCACGACGTTGCGGTAGTGGTACACCGCCTGCAGGCTGTGCCCGCCGGCCCGGTAGCGGCGCTCCATGTCGTCCAGCAGCCGGTACGTGCGGTCGAGCGGGATCTCCGGGAACAGCGTCAGCGAGTTGATGATCCACTTGAAGTGCCACAGCAGCCGCTCCCCCTTGCCGAACCGGCCCGGGTCGCGGTCGTGGTCGGCCAGGCACCGGCTGAACGTGGCGAACGCCTTGGCCGGCTCGCCGCCGTACTGGTAGGCGCCGGTCAGCGACATCCGCACCCGGAACGCCAGCTCGTCGTCCCCGGCCGCCTCGGCGTGCCGCAGCGCCTCCTCGACCAGCACGGTCTTGGCCTCTCCGTAGGGCAGGTCGCCCGCCCGCGCCATCAGGTCGTAGACGTCGTCGACGCTCATTCGCCGCCTCCGGGTCGGGGCTCCTCGGCGGCCCGCGGCCGGTGCACGGCCCACTCGAGCAGGCCGAGGAACGAACGGTTCAGGACCGCGGTGTCCACGGGCCGCAGCGGATGCTGCCCGAGCAGCAGCGCCTGCCCGTACAGGCCTTGGACGGCCAGTCCGACCAGCTCGTCCCCGGTGCGGGCCGCGTCGCCCGACGGGGACGGCGCATCGGCCGCCAGCGCCGTGATCCGCCTGGTCAGCGGATTGCGGTAGTTGAGGACGAGCTGCGGCCGGTCCGCCGCGACGGCGTCGTCGAGCGCGCCGAGCACGTCCGCCCACAGATCGTCGGCCAGCTCCCTGGCCTGCTCCATCTCCTGCCGGTGCTGCGCGGACCGGCTGGTCAAGTACAGGGCGGGCAGCGACGCCGGGTCGAAGTCGCGGATCACCACTTCGCAGCCGAGCGGGTCTAGGGCGCGCTGCGCGGCGGCCAGGAACGGCCGCAGCGCCAGCTCCGCCGCCGGGTCGAGCACGCCGAAGCGGGTGGTCAGCTCGGCCGGGTCCAGGGGGCGCAGCACCGCGTCCGGGTCGATGTCCGGCAGCCGCCGGATGATCTCGGTGTCGTGCACGTAGCCGGCGTTGACCAGCCCCACGCCCTGCGCGCCCGCCACCGCCGACAGCCGCCGGAACTCCTCCACGGTGGAGGCGAAGCGGCCCTGGGGGTGCCGCCTGCGGAACTCGGCCAGCGTCATCGGGCCCGCCGAGGTCTCGAACTCCAGCCACCGGTCGACGATCCGCAGCATCTCGTCGTCGTGCAGCGCCATCGCCTTGACGCCGAGGTGGTGCAGCCGCAGGAAGCCGCGCAGCCGCGCCGGGTCGGTCTCGGCGAGCCGCACCAGCCACTGCCGCAGCCGCTCGCCCAGCGCCTGCCGGGCCGACTCCAGCAGCTCGTCCTCGTACAGCGCCTCGCGGCTCGCGGTGGGGCGCAGTTCCCCCGCGTCCACCACGCACCGGACGAAGAACGCCCAGTCGGGCAGCAGGCCCTCGACGTTCTCGGCCAGCAGCATGCGCTTCAGGTACACCCGGTGCGCGCCCCGGGCGGTCGGCGCCACCGCGTGCGGCAGGACGAACGCCACGCCCGTCAGCCCCGCCTCGGGCGCCTCCAGGTCGATCACGTCGTACGGCTCGAAGCCGAACAGGTCGCGGCAGTAGGCGTCCAGCGCGCGCCGCCGCCGCGCCGGATCGGGATGCGGCGCGAGCCACGGCGGCCCGTCCCCGGTGATCTGCACGCCGTCGACCGTCACCGGGACCGGCAGCAGCGACCCGTAGGTGTGGGCCAGCTCCGCGACCACCGCCGGCTCCAGCAGGTCGGCCGTCCCCGGGCGGGGCCGCAGCGTCACCGTCGTGCCCGGCTCGTCCCGCTCGCCCGGCTCGACGCGGTAGCGGCCGTCGGCCAGGCCCGTCCACCGCACCGGCGCCGCGTCCGGGACGGCGGCCGAGCGGGTCTCCACCTCGATCTCGTCGGCCACCAGGAACGCCGACAGCAGCCCGATGCCGAACTGCCCCAGGAAGTCGTGCCGCGCGAACCCCAGCTCGTCCCGCTTGGACGACCGGCCGATCGTGGCCAGCAGCCGGTGCACCTCGTCCTCGGTCAGCCCGACGCCGTCGTCGTGCACGCGCAGCCGCCCGCCGCCGGTCTCGATCCGCACCGCGCCGCCTCCGCCGCCCCGCGCGGTGATCGCGTCGACCGCGTTCTGCAGCAGCTCCCGCAGGTACACCCGGGGGCTGGAGTAGAGATGGCGGCTGAGCAGGTCGACCACGCCCCGCAGATCTACTTGAAACGCCTGCTCCACCCCGTCACGCCTCCCGTCGCTCGCCCTGCGGCCGCCGTCGTCCTCCAAGCGGCGCGGCCAGCCACCTTAGCGGCAGGAAAGCGTGCGCCTCCGACATTTTTCGCCGATCGCTGCGGCGGCAGACGAAAGGCCCCGGACCGGTGCGACGGTCCGGGGCCTTGGCAGGGACGCGACGTCCCGGCGATCTGCGTCTCGAGACGCGGCGTCAGATCAGGCCGAGCTTGCGCACGGCGTCCCGCTCGTCCGCCAGCTCCTTGACCGAGGCGTCGATGCGGGCCCGGGAGAAGTCGTCGATCTCCAGGCCCTGGACGATCTCCCAGCGGCCGTCCTTGCAGGTCACCGGGAACGACGAGATGAGCCCCTCGGGCACCCCGTAGGAGCCGTCCGACGGCACGGCCATGGACGTCCAGTCGCCCTCCGGCGTGCCGTTCACCCAGGTGTAGACGTGGTCGATGGCCGCGCTCGCCGCGGACGCGGCGCTGGACGCCCCCCGCGCCTCGATGATCGCCGCGCCGCGCTTGGCGACCGTCGGGATGAAGTCGTTCTCCACCCACGCGCGGTCGTTGACGGTCTCGAACGCGTTCTTGCCGGCGATCTCGGCGTGGAAGATGTCCGGGTACTGGGTGGCCGAGTGGTTGCCCCAGATCGTCATCTTCTTGATGTCGGCGACGGAGACGCCCGCCTTCTTGGCCAGCTGGGCCAGCGCGCGGTTGTGGTCGAGGCGGGTCATGGCGGTGAACCGCTCGGCGGGCACGTCCGGGGCGTTCCGCTGGGCGATCAGCGCGTTGGTGTTGGCCGGGTTGCCGACCACGAGCACCTTGACGTCGTCGGCGGCGTGGGCGTTGATGGCCTGGCCCTGCGGCTTGAAGATGCCGCCGTTGGCCTCCAGCAGGTCGCCGCGCTCCATGCCCTTGGTGCGCGGCCGCGCGCCGACCAGCAGCGCGACGTTGGCCCCGTCGAACGCGGCGTTCGGGTCGTCGTAGATGTCGATCCCGGTCAGCAGCGGGAAGGCGGCGTCCTCCAGCTCCATGGCGGTGCCCTCGGCGGCCTTGACCGCCTGCGGGATCTCCAGGAGCTTCAGGCGTACCGGGACGTCCGCGCCGAGCAGCTGCCCCGACGCGATCCGGAACAGCAGCGCGTAACCGATCTGGCCCGCGGCGCCGGTGACGGTGACGTTGACTGGGGTGCGAGTCATGCGCTCATCTCCTGCTGTGACCTGACGGGGCCCGTCGGCCTCCGGTGGTTCGCCGCCGCGGCGCCCCGGAGGCGGGCCGCCGCACCGTTTGTCTCGTTGTCGAGATACCGCCCGTCAGGCTACCGCGCGCGGCTTCCGCGACCTCCGCCAGGTACCGACCCCGCATACCCGTCCACGCCGTCCCCACACACCGGCGGCGCGGCCCCCTCCCCCATAGCGCGTCCGCGTGATACAGGTCCGCGTCATGCAGGAAGGCCGCCCCGGGTTGCCCGGGACGGCCTTCCCATGCCCTATGCCAGTGCTCTACGCCCTGCGGTCACCTCACTGGGCGAGCTTCTTCTGCAGGTTGGTGTCGAGGGCCTCGAGGAACTCCTGCGTCGTCAGCCACTTGGTGTCGCCGCCGACGAGCAGGGCCAGGTCCTTGGTCATCTGGCCGTTCTCGACGGTCTCGATGCAGACCCGCTCCAGCGTCTGGGCGAAGTCGATGACCTCGGGGGTGTTGTCCAGCTTGCCGCGGTGGGCCAGGCCCCGCGTCCAGGCGAAGATGGACGCGATCGGGTTGGTCGAGGTCGGCTTGCCCTGCTGGTGCTGCCGGTAGTGGCGGGTGACGGTGCCGTGCGCGGCCTCGGCCTCGACGGTGCGGCCGTCGGGGGTCATCAGCACCGAGGTCATCAGGCCGAGGGAGCCGAAGCCCTGCGCCACCACGTCGGACTGGACGTCGCCGTCGTAGTTCTTGCAGGCCCAGACGAAGCCGCCCTCCCACTTGAGCGCCTGGGCGACCATGTCGTCGATCAGCCGGTGCTCGTAGGTCAGGCCCTTGGCCTCGAACTCGGCCTTGAACTCGGTCTCGTAGATCTCCTCGAACAGGTCCTTGAACCGGCCGTCGTAGGCCTTGAGGATCGTGTTCTTGGTGGACATGTACAGCGGGTAGCCGCGGTCCAGCGCGTAGCGCATGGTGGCGCGGGCGAAGTCCCGGATCGAGTCGTCGAAGTTGTACATGCCCATGGCGACGCCGGCGCCGGTGAACTTGGCGACCTCCATCTCGATGGGCTCGCCGCCGTCCTCGGGGACGTAGGAGATCGTCACCGTGCCGGGGCCGGGGACGACGAAGTCGGAGGCGCGGTACTGGTCGCCGTGGGCGTGACGGCCGATGACGATGGGCTTGGTCCAGCCGGGCACCAGGCGAGGAATGTTGGACACCACGATCGGCTCGCGGAAGACCACGCCGCCCAGGATGTTGCGGATGGTCCCGTTGGGCGAGCGCCACATCTTCTTCAGGCCGAACTCCTCGACGCGGGCCTCGTCGGGAGTGATCGTGGCGCACTTGACGCCGACGCCGTACTTCTTGATCGCGTTGGCGGCGTCGACCGTGACCTGGTCGTCGGTGGCGTCCCGGTTCTCGATCCCCAGGTCGTAGTACTTCAGGTCCACGTCCAGGTAGGGCAGGATCAGCTGGTCCTTGATGAAGCGCCAGATGATCCTGGTCATCTCGTCGCCGTCGAGTTCGACGACCGGGCCCGCTACTTTGATCTTGGGCATGCTGTTGCTGTCCCTCTTCCTACACCGGCCGGCAGTCCTTGTAAGGCTCAACTGGCTAGGCTATCGGACCGCCCGTACCGGTCTAGACCTCCCCCTTGTCCCACAAACCGCATCACATGGGATGAAGCATCACATGGGATGAACGGGGACGCCGCCGGAGTCGTCCGCGCCGCGCCGGTGGGCGCCGCGCCGCTCGACGAACAGGTACCGCACGACGCGCACCAGCCCGGCCAGCCCGACGAGCACCCCGAACGCGGCGGCCACGGCCAGGCCCGCCTTGTTCATCGGGGGGATGCTCAGCGCCGCGAAGGCGGTCAGCTCGCCGAGGACGACCAGCGTCCAGCAGTCCAGCGAGCGGCTGCGCACCGCCAGCAGCCCGAGCTGGGACTCCGGCAGCAGCGCCCGGGCCAGCGCGCCGAACAGCAGGGCGGCGGCGATCAGCATCGAGCCCTTGCGGAAGTAGGCCATCGAGCACAGCACCAGCCCGCCGGCCACGCCGCACAGCACCAGCAGGTACGGCAGCCTGCTCAGCCGGTTGCCCCGCGCGCCCGTCGCCCCGGGGGCCCGCCGGCGCCGCCGGCTCAGCTCCGCGCTCATTTCTCCCTCTCCGGCCTCACCGAAAGGTCTGGTTCCCCCAACCGTAGCGGCTGGAATTTTCGTCCGGGGGGTGCGTCCGGCCCCGCGAACGCCTTTCGCGCAGAGGGCCGTCTGCGACGGCATTTTCCGCCGCTTTGCCGCTCGCAGGTTGAAAATTGACGGTCGCGCGGCCGTGACACCTGGGGTTTCTTGACCGCTGTGGGGCGCCGCGAGTCTTGTGGCGTAGGTCCTACTCACCAGTAGGAGGGTGTGGCGCTACCCGCTCCGGGTAACCCGGCAGACAGGGGTCGCTAACTAGCTGGGAGGACTGCCGTGGAGGGGCCGTTCATGCGGATCGAGGACAGCGGCCTGGTCATGCCGCTGCGCCCCGACGTCACGACGGTCGGGCGCGGGCGCGGAGTCGACATCCGCCTCGACGACCCGAGTGTGTCCCGATTGCACGCAGAGATCGTTCGGCGCGGCCCGTACGTCTACGTCGTCGACATGGGCCTGTCCCGCAACGGGACCCGGGTCAACGGCCGCCCGATCGCCCGCCGCGTACTGGAGGACGGCGACGTCGTGAGCTTCGGCACGGCGCGCTGCCGGATGGGGGGCATCCCCCGCGAGGACGTCGACCCGGCCGTCGAGCTGCGGCGCGCCGTCGCCCCCGAGCTCACCCGCCGGGAGGTCGACGTGCTGACCTCGCTGTGCCGGCCCGCCCTGTCGGACGAGGCGTTCGTCGCGCCCGCCACCGCCCGCGAGATCGCCGCCGACCTGGTCGTCACCGAGGCGGCGGTGAAGCAGCACCTGCTGCGGCTCTACCAGAAGTTCCGGATTCCCGAGGGCGCCAACCGGCGCACCCGCCTCGCCAACGAGGTCATCGCGATGGGGCTCGTCCGCCCGCTGCCGCCGGTGCACGTGCCGCAGCAGCAGAACCGGACGCCGATGGACGCCCGGACGGCGGAGGTCCGCCGCGCCGGGCACGCCCCCCATCCGCCGGGACGCCTCGGCGCGCCCGGCCGCCCGCCGGCGGGCACCGCGGGCCGCAGGGCGAGCTGATCTGACGCGGTGAGCGTGCGGCCGCTCCCCGTGGGCAGCGCATGCAGGGGAGCGGCGCGCGAGGTGGGCCCGTACGGGGCCGTGCGCCGTCGGCCACGGCCTCGTACGGGCGAACCCCTTCCCGAAGCCTTGGCCGCCGTTTCCGGCGCCGTCACGGGCGTGTGACGGCCGTCCGGCGCCGAGGTCAGGCGCCGGCCGCGGCTTCGGCGGCCTCGACGACGTTGGCGAGCAGCATGGCGCGCGTCATGGGGCCGACGCCGCCGGGGTTGGGGGCGAGCCAGCCCGCGACCTCCCGCACCTCCGGGGCGACGTCGCCGGTGAGCTTGCCGTCCACCCGGGACACGCCGACGTCCAGCACGGCGGCGCCGGGCTTGACCATGTCGGCGGTGATCAGGCCGGGGACGCCGGCGGCCGCCACCACGATGTCGGCCCGGCGGGTGTGCGCGGCCAGGTCGCGGGTGGCGGTGTGGCAGGACGTCACGGTGGCGTTCTCGGTGCGGCGGGTGAGCAGCAGGCCGAGCGAGCGCCCGACGGTGATGCCGCGGCCGACCACGACGACCTCGGCGCCGCGCAGCGGCACGTCGTAGCGGCGCAGCAGCTCCACGATGCCCTTGGGGGTGCACGGCAGCGGGCCAGGCTGCATGAGCACGAGCCGGCCGAGGTTGACCGGGTGCAGCCCGTCGGCGTCCTTGGCCGGGTCGATCAGCTCCAGGACGCGGTGCTCGTCCAGGCCCTTGGGCAGCGGCAGCTGGACGATGTACCCGGTGCAGGCGGGGTCGGCGTTGAGTTCCGCGACGGCGCGCTCCACGTCCTCCTGGGAGGCGTCGGCGGGCAGGTCGCGGCGGATGCTCTCGATGCCCACCTCGGCGCAGTCGCGGTGCTTCATGTTCACGTAGGCGCTGCTGCCGGGGTCGTCGCCGACCAGCACGGTGCCCAGCCCGACGCGGACTCCGCGTTCGCGCAGCGCCTCCACCCGCTTGGCCAGATCGGCCCTGATCTCCGCGGCCGTCGCCTTGCCGTCCAGGATCCGTGCAGTCATGCGCACCTCCGCGCTGTCAGGCCGGGGTCCTGTGGACGGGCCCATCCCGGGTTCCCCGGCTGCCGTCCCGGTACACCCAGGCGCGCGGTGTCCGGATGTCCTTCGCTCCCCGGTGGTTCGCTCCACCTTGACCGCGCCAGTCGCGTCCCCGCCATGCTAGCGCCGCGCGCGGCGGCGGCAGGCCGCTGGGCGGCGCGGGCGGCGCCGCGGAAAGCGGCAGGCAGGAAGGGCCGCGGAGAGAGAGGGGCGGTTCGCTGTTCGGCGCGGACGGGCGGCGCTCACTCCTCGTCGGCGTCGCCGCGCCAGGCGATCAGGCGGTCGGTGCCGTGCCAGCCGAGCTGGGCCGCCAGCACGGCGGCCAGCGTCGCCGCGGCCAGGCCGATCAGCTGCCGCGCCTCCAGGAACAGGGACGTCGTCTGCACGATCATCCCCGCCAGCAGGGACACCAGGAAGTCCATCGACGCCTCCAGGGGACCAGCGGTCGGGGGACGGGCGCGCCGGACGTCGCGGACGGCGCGGTCCACGGGCGCGACCGACGGCGAGGCTACCAACCCCGCACGAATGCCCTGGCCAGACGGCGCGGCCGTGGAGACGGACGCCGGCGCCCCGGTGCCGCGCACCGGGGCGCCGGAAGGCGCGTCGGCGCCGCGTCCGTGAAACGCAGGTCCCGGAGAAAGGGGTGCGCGTCAGTGGAAGAAGTGGCGGACGCCGGTGAAGTAGAGGGTGACGCCCGCGTCCTTGGCGGCGGAGATCACTTCCTCGTCGCGGATCGACCCGCCCGGCTCGACGATCGCCCGCACCCCCGCCTCGGCCAGCACCTGCAGCCCGTCGGGGAAGGGGAAGTAGGCGTCGGACGCGCCGACCGCCGAGGCGGCCCGATCGCCGGCCCGCGACACCGCCAGCCGGGCCGAGTCGACCCGGTTGACCTGGCCCATGCCCACCCCGACGGTGGCGCCGTCGGCGGCGAGCAGGATCGCGTTGGACTTGACCGAGCGGCACGCCTTCCACGCGAACGCCAGGTCGCGCAGCGTGGCCTCGTCGGCGGGCGAACCGGCCTTCAGCTCCCAGTTCGCCGGGTCGTCGCCGGGGGCGTCCACCTTGTCGACGCTCTGCAGCAGGACCCCGCCGTCGATGCGCCGGTACTCGGTCGCCTCCGCCGGGCCCTCGGGGCAGCGCAGCAGCCGGATGTTCTTCTTGCGGGTGAGGATCTCCAGGGCGTCGTCGTCGAAGTCCGGCGCCACGATCACCTCGGTGAACACGTCGGCGACCTGCTCGGCCATGGCGGCGGTCACCGGGCGGTTGACGGCGATCACCCCGCCGTACGCCGACACCGGGTCGCAGGCGTGCGCCTTGCGGTGCGCCTCGGCCACGTCCGCGCCGACCGCGATGCCGCACGGGTTGGCGTGCTTGATGATCGCCACGGCGGGCTCGGCGAAGTCGTAGGCGGCCCGGCGGGCGGCGTCGGCGTCGACGTAGTTGTTGTACGACATCTCCTTGCCGTGCAGCTGCTCGGCGCCCGCCAGCCCGCCGCCCCGCGCGGACGACCCGGCGGCCGTGTAGAGCGCGGCGCGCTGGTGCGGGTTCTCCCCGTACCGCAGGACGGCCTTGCGCTCCCACGCGGCGCCGACGAACTCCGGCCAGTCCGGCCGCTCGGCGTCGCCGCCGGCCGCGTACGGGCCGGCGAACCACGAGGCGACCGCCACGTCGTAGGCGGCGGTGTGCGCGAACGCCCGCGCGGCCAGGCGGCGCCGCTCCTCCAGCGTGAAGCCGCCCGCGGCCACGGCCGCCAGCACCTCGCCGTACGCCGACGGGTCGACGACGACGGCGACGCTGGCGTGGTTCTTGGCGGCGGCGCGCACCATCGTGGGGCCGCCGATGTCGATCTGCTCGACGCACTCGTCCGGCTGGGCGCCCGAGGCGACCGTGTCGGCGAACGGGTACAGGTTCACCACGGCCAGGTCGAACGGCTCGATGTTCAGGTCGTCGAGCTGCTGGATGTGGTCCTCCTTGCGGCGGTCGGCCAGCAGCCCGGCGTGCACCTTGGGGTGCAGGGTCTTGACCCGCCCGTCCAGGCACTCGGGGAACCCGGTGAGCTTTTCGACCTTCATCACGGGCACGCCCGCGGCGGCGATCCGCGCCGCCGTGGAGCCGGTGGAGACGATCTCCACCCCGGCCTCGTGCAGCCCGCGGGCCAGCTCCTCCAGCCCCGTCTTGTCGTACACACTGATCAGCGCGCGCTTGATCGGCACCCTCGCGGGGGTCTGGGAGGCCGTCCCCCCGGATTCACTCGCGACCCGACTCACCGGTCGAGCTCCCCTCGTCTCCGCCTACGGACGTGTTGCAGGTCCTGCACTTCATGGAGACCCGCCTGCCCTTCTGGGTCCAGCCGTCGCGGGCCAGGCGGCCCACGACCTCGACCAGAAGCCTGCGCTCCACCTGCTTGATCCGCTCGTGCAGGGTTTCCTCGTCGTCATGCCAGCCGACCCGGACGGCCTCCTGGGCGATGACGGGTCCGGTGTCCACGCCTTCGTCGACGAAGTGAACGGTACAGCCCGTCACCTTCACCCCGTACGCCAGGGCGTCGCGGACGGCGTGCGCCCCGGGGAAGGCGGGCAGCAGCGCGGGATGGGTGTTGATGGTGCGGCCGCCGAACCGCTCCAGGTACCGGGGGCCGAGGATCTTCATGAACCCGGCGGAGACCACCAGGTCCGGCTCGTGCTCGGCGACGGCCTCGGCGAACGCGGCGTCCCACTGGGCGCGGTCGGGGAAGTCGCCGACGCGGACGGTGAACGTCGGCAGTCCGGCGCGTTCGGCGCGTTCCAGGCCGCCGATCCCGTCGCGGTCGGAGCCCACGGCCACCACCCGGGCCCCGTAGGCTGGATCTGCGCACGCGTCGAGCAGGGCCTGTAGGTTGGTCCCCGCGCCGGAGACGAGGACGACGAGCCGGGCGGACACCATGACTCCCTGAAACGAACGTTGGGTGAACGGACCTGCGCGGCAGTGTCCGGGGCACTGACCGCCCTGCACGAAGCCTATCGGTCGCGCTCGGCGCGCCCCTAATCCGCACCGGACCTCAGCGGCACCAGGAGGATGAACGTGAGTGAGCAGCCGGGCCAGGGCGAGGGCGGCACCGCCCCTCGCCAGGACACCGGCCGGAACCCCGGCGACGACGCCGCCCCCGGCGGCCACCCTGCGCCGCCGCCCATGGCCCCTCCGCCGATGGTTCCTCCGCCGATGGGCCCTCCCCCCGTGACCGGTCCTGTGGACCGCACCGGCTGGCGGGCGCTGTGGCTCGGCGTCGGCGCGTTGGCGCTGGCGCTCCCCTTCTACCCGCTGGGGCTGGTGCTGGGCGTCGCGTCGCTCGTGGTGGGCGCGCGGGCCCGGCGGCGGGCGCGGCAGCAGAACGGGCTCGCGCCCGGGGCGGGCCCGGGCATGGTGCTCGGCGCGGTCGGGCTCGTGATGGCGGGCGCCGCGCTGGCGGTCTCGATGGTGCTGTTGCCGGAGCTGGACGGCTACCGGAAGTGCATGGACACCGCCAACACCACCATCGACGAGAAGGCCTGCCGCGACCGCTACTTCCCGAAGATCGAAGAAAAGCTCAACCTGCCCGAGGGCAGCATGTCGCGGTCCGTCCGCTAGCCGGCCCGGCTAGCGGTCGGTGTCGGCGTCGTCCTTGAGCACGTCGTCCTTGAGCACGTAGATGGCGCCGCCGCGGTTCTCGGTGCGTTCCCGCGGCTCGGACGCGCCGCCGTCCCGGGAGCGCGGACGGTCGGGTTCCGGGCTCCTGGGCTCGGGCGCGTAGGGCTCCGCGGCCGGCTCGGCCTCGGCGGGCTCGGCCGCGGCGGCGGGCGGCGGCCCCGGGTCAGGCTCGTCGACCAGGTCGACCAGGCCGGGCAGCGGATCGACGGCGCCCGGCCGGCTGCGCGCCGTGCGGCGCGGCGCGAGGACGGGTTCGGCCTCCTCGAACTCCAGCGGATCGGGGCCGTGCGGCGGCACCGGGGGCTCCGGCGCGGCACCGGGCCGCGGGGCCGCCGCGGGCGGTGCGGCCGCCGGCTCCGGCGGCGTCGGCGCGGCCTGGGCGGCGGGTTCGGCGAGGACCGGTTCGGGCCTGCGCCGCTTGACGCGCTTGAGCGGTTTGGGGCGGGCCTTGGTCCTGCGGCGCCGCGCGGCGCGCTCGGACGGCGCCTCCTCGGACCGGCGCAGGATCAGCGCGTTCGCCGCCCACGCCGCGATCGCCGCCGAGATGCCGACCTCCAGGGCCGCCAGCAGGCCGACCCGCCAGGGCGAGGGGCCGACGGTGGCCATCCGCCCGCCGCCGATCGGGCCGCCCGACAGCGCCGCCAGCAGCGCCGCGACCCCGCCGGTCAGCGCACCGGTGAGGAAGCCCCACAGCGGCGCCGTCTCGGACGCCCGGCTGGGCATGGACCGCACCATGAGCACTCCGCCGACGGCGCCCGCGGCGAACGGGGCGATCAGCGCCGGCAGGGACGCCAGCGGCGCCGGTCCCGGCTCGGGCAGCGCCGCCAGTGGCGGGAACGCGGGGACGACGTCGAGGAACACGCCGGTCGGCGACACGCTGGTGCCCGCGCCGACGGAGAACCCCGGGCCGACGGCGTAGGACATCCCCCAGATCACCGCGTTCGGCAGGAACGCCAGCTCGATGAGCAGGAGCAGCACGCCGCCGACGATGCCCGGGGCGAGCATGTCGTACAGCCGGGTCGCCTCCCGCACGTGCGCGGCGAGGGAGGCGCCGACCAGGACGGCCCCGGAGGCCAGCAGGACGGCGAGCGCGCCCGCGACGCCGATCACCAGCGATCCGGCCCGTTCGGGCAGCAGCCGCAGCAGCGCGCCGAGCCCGGAGCGCACCCGGCGGCCCGCGGCGATGTGGGCGACGACGGACCGCGCCGCGCCCAGGCCGCCCGCGACGAGGGCGACCACGAAGCAGGCCACCACGGCCTGCCACGCGGACGGGGTGATGACCGGCGCGCTGGCGGCCAGCGCGAGCAGGCCCGCGAGCAGCGCGTACGGGACGGCCAGCGCGACCGAGACCCGCGCGACCGCGGCCCGCGGCCGGCGCCGCATGCCGCCGACCCGGATCATCCAGCCGCCGCTGCGGTACAGCAGCGCCCCGGGGATGACGAGCGGGCCGAGCGGCAGCAGCCCGACGCGGCCGTGCTCGAGGGAGAACCCGGCGTGGTGGGACACCAGCCAGAACGTCACCGCCGTCCGGAACACGCCGGGCATGCCCGCGCCGAGCGCGGTGCGCGGCGCGGCGATCCAGCCGACGAGGGTGACGGTGGTGAGCACGGCGAGCCCGATGCCGATGCACCACAGGGCTCCGACGAGCCCCGTCACGTACAGCGGACGGGCCGTCGCGGCGGCTCCGGTCGGGGCCGCCCGGCCGGACGCCGCCGACGCCCTCGGCCGTTCGGGAGGCGGTGAGGTCGCGCTGGATCCCGGGCTCACATCGCTCACGGCGTCCATGCTGGCACCCTGCGCCCGCGCAATCGGGGCCTCCGCCTCGTCCGGCGTGTCGCCTTGCTGCGGATTGGTACGGGGCGAGGTCGGTACAGGGCGAGGTCAGGCGTCGTGCCGCTCGTACAGCGCCCAGAGGCGGGGCAGGCGGCGCCGCGTCTCGGCCCTGTCCTTATCGAAGTCCTTCTCGAAGTCCCACCTGGGGGCGCGCTGGGGGAAGCGGATTCTGAACGAGCCGGCCAGGAGGTTCTCGCCGGTCGCGCTGCGGTGGGCGTCCAGGCGATGCCGAGCGCCGCCTCGGACTCCAGTTCCTCGCCGGTCTGCGCGGCGGCCCGTACGGCGGGCAGGTCGGCGAGGGAGTCGGGGTCGGCGACGGCGCGTTCGAACACCGCACGGCCCTGCAGGATCAGCCGGCCGCGGAAGTAGTCGAACCCGTCGTCGGAGCAGCCGCCGTTGATGTGGTACGCCGCGGCCCACGGGTCCGTCCGGTAGGAGTCGGCCATGAGCTGCCAGATCACCCGCTGGGCGGCGACGATCTGCTCGCGCGGGCGTTCGGCCGGCAGGGCGGCGGCCTCGGCGGCGACCGCGTCGGCGCCGGCCGGGTCGGGGACGGCGGCGCGGGCGTCCTCGACGAGCCGCCAGAAGTCGTCTCGGTCCACGGCGCCCACTCTGCCGGAGGGCCGCCGACAGGACCGCGGCGGCGACGGCGAGGCGCCGGAGAACGGAAGACGCCCGGGCCGCCGCGCGGGCGGCACGGGCGTCTTCCGCGAATCCGACGGACGCGCCGTCAGAGGTTCTGCATGATCTCCCGCATGATGCGGGCGGTCTCGCTGGGGGTCTTGCCGACGCGGACGCCGACCTTCTCCAGCGCCTCCTTCTTGGCCTGCGCGGTGCCCGCCGAGCCGGACACGATCGCGCCGGCGTGGCCCATCGTCTTGCCCTCGGGGGCGGTGAACCCGGCGACGTAGCCGACGACCGGCTTGGTGATGTGCTGCTCGATGTAGGCGGCGGCGCGCTCCTCGGCGTCCCCGCCGATCTCACCGATCATGACGATGGCGTCGGTCTCGGGGTCGTCCTGGAACGCCTGCAGCGCGTCGATGTGGGTGGTGCCGATCACCGGGTCGCCGCCGATGCCGACGCAGGTGGAGAAGCCGATGTCGCGCAGCTCGTACATCATCTGGTACGTCAGCGTGCCCGACTTGGACACCAGCCCGATGCGGCCGGGCGAGGTGATGTCGGCGGGGATGATGCCCGCGTTGGACTTGCCGGGGGACGCGATCCCGGGGCAGTTGGGGCCGATGATGCGGGTCTTGTTGCCCTTGGACCCGGCGTAGGCCCAGAAGTGGGCGGTGTCGTGCACCGGGATGCCCTCGGTGATCACCACGCACAGCGGGATCTCCGCGTCGATCGCCTCGACCACGGCGTCCTTGGTGAACTTCGGCGGGACGAACACCACCGACACGTCGGCGCCGGTCTCGGCCATGGCCTCCCGCACGGTGCCGAACACCGGCAGCACGGTGCCGTCGAAGTCGACGCGCTGCCCGGCCTTGCGGGCGTTGACGCCGCCGACGACCTTGGCGCCCGCGGCGAGCATCCGGCGGGAGTGCTTCATGCCCTCCGAGCCGGTCATGCCCTGCACGATGATCTTGCTGTTCTCGGTCAACCAGATGGCCATGCTCATGCACCTGCCGCAGCGAGTTCCGCGGCGCGCCGGGCCGCGTCGTCCATGGTCTCGACCTGCTCGACGCCGGGCAGCGCCGCGTCGCTGAGGATCTTGCGGCCCAGCTCGGCGTTGTTGCCGTCGAGCCGGACCACCAGCGGCCGGTCGACGCTCTCGCCGCGCTCGGCCAGCAGCTTGTACGCGGACACGATGCCGTTGGCGACGGCGTCGCAGGCCGTGATGCCGCCGAACACGTTGACGAAGACGGCCTTGACGTCGGGGTCCGACAGCACGATCTCCAGGCCGTTGGCCATCACGTCGGCGGAGGCGCCGCCGCCGATGTCCAGGAAGTTGGCCGGCTTCTGCCCGCCGAACTGCTCGCCCGCGTAGGCGACGACGTCCAGCGTGGACATGACCAGGCCGGCGCCGTTGCCGATGACGCCGACGGTGCCGTCCAGCTTCACGTAGTTGAGGTCCTTGGCCTTGGCGCGCGCCTCCAGCGGGTCGGTCGTCGCCTTGTCCTCCAGGGCCTCGTGCTCGGGCTGGCGGAACGCGGCGTTGTCGTCGAGGGTGACCTTGCCGTCGAGCGCCTTCACCTGCCCGTCGGTGGTCAGGATCATCGGGTTGACCTCGACCAGGGTGGCGTCCTCGTCGACGAACACCGCCCACAGCCGCTCGATGAGCGTGGCCGCGCCCTCCTGCGCCTCGGGCGGCAGCTTGCCCGCCCGGGCGATCTCCAGGGCCTTGGCGCGGTCGACGCCCTCCAGCGCCGACACCGGCACCTTGGCCACGGCCTCGGGCTTGGTCGCGGCGACCTCCTCGATCTCCATGCCGCCCTCGGCGGAGCAGATCGACAGGAAGGTGCGGTTGGCGCGGTCGAGCAGGAAGGAGAAGTAGTACTCCTGCGCGATCGCGCTGCCCTCCTCGACGAGGACCTTGTGGACCATGTGGCCCTTGATGTCCATGCCGAGGATCTGGTCGGCCAGGGCTTCGGCCTCGTCGGCGGTGTCGGCCAGCTTCACGCCGCCCGCCTTGCCGCGACCACCGGTCTTCACCTGGGCCTTGACGACGACCTTCGAGGCCCCCGCGGCGAACAGCTCCTCCGCGGCGGCCCGGGCTTCCTGAGGAGTATGGGCGACCTTGCCGGTAGGCACCGGTACCCCGTACTCGGCGAAGAGCTCCTTCGCCTGATGTTCGAACAGGTCCACGAGGCGTCCCTTGTTACGGATCGACAGCTGATGACCGCGCGAGTGGGGGTGTGAACACGGGGGTCCGTGCGGCCGCCACACCCTGCGGTCCGCTCCGTCGATGCAGCCTAGCCCCTCACAAAGAGTGACCGGACGACAGGGGGAAGCCTCTGCACGGGATCTCCGCCATGGTGACACGTCCCGGGCGGTGTTCGCGAGCGGGACGTCCGCCCTGATCAGCGCGGGTGTGTGGTCGCCGTCCCCTGCCGTGACGGAAATGGCACCTGAGAAGGATGTCGCTTTCGCCCTACGGGAGGTGAATCGCGGGCGTCTCCTTTGGTGTACTTGGCTTCGCCTTGCTTTGACGCGGGGTGAAGAAGGGGAGAAGGGGCGGTGGCCGAGGACCAGCAGGGGGTTGCGCGGGCCGGCGGTCCGCGCAAGGTGCGGCGCGCGGTGGCGATGCTGCTCGTCGCGGGGCTGGCGGCCACCTGCGGGGCGCGCATGCCCAGCGCGGCCGGACCCGGGTGGCACAGCCCGGGGCTCGTGGGCGGCGGCGGATGGCCGTTCGCCGGGGTGCCGCTGAACCCCGACGACGAGGACGGCGCCGCGTACCTGCCGGGCAGCTCGGTGGTGCTGCTGCGGGACGGCCGGGTGCGGCTCGTGCCGCTCGGCGGCGAGACGGCCGTCACGGTCCCGGCGTCCGATCCGCGGGTGGCGCAGGCCGTGCGGTCCGACCGGCGGTGGCTGGCCCGCGGCACGGTCCCGGGGCGGACGCCGCTCGACCGGGAGATGGCCGAGCGGGCGCTGCTCGACCTGCGGCTGCTGACCCGTCCCAACGGGGCGTCGCTCGCGTCCTGGTACGGGCCGTGGCGGTACGCCTGGCCCCGGGACGCGGCGTTCGCGGCGGCGGCGTTCGCCGTCACCGGCCACGCCCACGAGGCGCGGCAGGTGCTGCGGTTCCTGGAGAGCGTGCAGACCGACGACGGCCGGTGGGCCGCCCGGTACCACCCCGACGGCCGCGCGGTCACCGACGGCCGCGCCCCGCAGCTGGACTCGCTGGGCTGGGTCGTGTGGGCGAGCTGGCTCGTCCACACGCAGGACCCGGCCCGGACGGGACGGCAGCCGGAGCTGTGGCGGATGGTGGCGCGCGCCGCCGACCGGATGGCGCGGTCGCTCGACTCTGAGGGCCTGCCCCCGCCGTCGTCGGACTACTTCGAGCGCTCGCCGAGCACCGAACAGGACCCCGACAGCCCCACCCTGGGCGTGGTCGGGCCGATGCTGGCGGGGCTGCGCGCGGCGGCCGCCCTGGCGCGCGAGCGCGGCGACGAGCAGCGGGAGCTGCGCTGGCAGGAGGCCGCGCGGCGGCTGTCGGACGCGGTGGCGCGGCGGTTCGCCCCCTACGGCTATCCGCGGTCGCCGATACGCGGCGGCCGCATGGACACCTCCGTGACCTTCGTCGCGCCGCCGTTCGCGCCGCAGGACCCGGGCGTGGACGCGGCGGTGCTGAACGCGGCCGCGCGGCTCAGGCTGCCGAACGGCGGCGTCCTGCCCGGCGAGAAGTGGGCGGGCAACCGGACCGTGGCGTGGACGCCGGAGACGGCGATGTTCGCGCTGGCCGCCGCGTCGGCGGGCCGCACGGACGAGGCCCGGGCGCGCCTGGACTGGCTGGCCCGGCACCGCACGTCGCTGGGCGCGCTGCCGGAGAAGGTGGACGCCAAGGGACGCCAGGCCGGGGTGGCGCCGCTGGGCTGGACGGCGGCGCTGGTGCTGCTGACCCTGACCGCGCTCGACCGTCCCCTGCCGGTGCCGCCGCCCTGACCGATCGCGGCGCGCGCCTTGCGGGCCGGGGCGCCGCTTCTGGACAGTGGCGTGCATGCCGACCGTCGTACTTCTCGGGACGCTGGACACCAAGGGCGCCGAGCACGCGTGGCTGCGGGAGCGGCTCGTCCGGCTGGGCAACGCGGTGATCCTCGTCGACACCGGGGTCCTGGACGAACCGCAGACCGTCGCCGACGTCCCGCGCGAGGAGGTCGCCCGCGCCGCCGGCACCACCCTGGCCGAGCTGCGCGCGCAGGGCGACCGCGGCGTGGCCGTGGCGGCGATGGCGCGCGGCGCCGCCCGGATCGTGACGCGCCTGTACGAGGAGGGCCGGCTGCACGGCGTGGCGTCGGTCGGCGGCAGCGGCAACTCGTCGATCTCCGCCGCGGCGATGCGGGCGCTGCCGCTGGGCGTGCCGAAGCTGCTGGTGTCGAGCATGGCGTCGGGCGACGTGTCCCCCTACGTCGGCGGCTCGGACCTGACGCTGATGTACACGGTCGTGGACGTGGCCGGGCTGAACCGCGTCTCCCTGCCGATCCTCGCCAACGCCGCCGACGCGATCTCGGGGATGGCGGCGGGCTTCGCCGCGGGCCGGCCCGCCCCGCCGGACGACCGGCCGCTGATCGGCGCGACGATGGCGGGCGTCACGACCCCGGGCGTGCGCGCCGCCGCACGCCGCCTCGCCGACCTCGGCTACGAGACGCTGGTGTTCCACGCCACGGGCGCGGGCGGGCGCTCGTTCGAGGAGATGACCGGCGGCGGCGCGTTCGCGGGCGTCCTGGACGCCACGCTGCTGGAGCTGTCGACCGAGCTGGTCGGGGGCGTCGGCGCGGCCGGTCCGGACCGGCTGCGCGGCGCGGGCCGCCACGGCCTGCCGCAGGTGGTGAGCCTGGGCGCCCTCGACATGGCCAAGTTCGGACCGCGGGTGCCGGAGCGGTTCCGGGACCGGCACGTCCACGTGCACAACCCGTCGGTCACGGTGATCCGCACGACCCCGCAGGAGTGCGCCGAGCTGGGCCGCCGCGTCGCGGCCAGGCTCCGCGGGGCCGCCGGCCCGACCTCGCTGTTCCTGCCGCTGCGCGGCCTGTCCACGCTGAGCGGCCCCGGCGGGCCGTACCACTCGCCGTCCACCGACGCCGTGCTGTTCGACGCGGTGCGCGACGGCCTGCGCGGCTCCGCCGTGGAGATCGTCGAGCTGGACACCCACCTCAACGACCCCGCCTTCGGCGCGGCCATGGCCGACCGCCTGCACGAGCTGATCACGGGCGCCCGGCTCCCGGCCGGCGCGACCCGCACGGCGCCCTAGGCTTCCGCCTTGTTCGCCGCCGTCCACTCCTCGGCGAGCAGCGACCAGATCTGCTCGTCCCGGCGTTCTCCGTTGACGAGGAACGCGCGCCGCCGCGTCCCCTCGTAGCGCATGCCGAGCCGCTTGGCGACGGCCTGGCTGCGCGTGTTGTCGGGCGCGCACCGCCACTCCACGCGCGTCATGCCGCGCTCCCCCACCGCCCAGTCGATCATGTGCCGGACGGCGCGGGTGACCAGGCCGCGGCCCCGCGCCGCGGCCTCCAGCCAGACCCCGATCTCGCAGACGCCCGCCTGCACGTCGAACGTCCGGAACGCGGTGCCGCCCCGCAGCACGCCGTCCACCCAGATCCCGTAGAGGCGGCCCTTGTCAGCGGCCTGCCGGTCGGCGTAGGCGCGCAGGAACGCCCGGGCGGATTCGACGTCCCTCACCCGCGCGGCCCAGGGGATCCAGTCGACGATGTCCGGACGCGCCCGCTCGCCGTGCGCGAGGAACTCCTCCGCCTGCCACGGCTCCAGCGGGCGCAACTCCGCGCCGTCTCCCAGGGCGACAGCGAACACGCTGACCTCCGCAGTGCACACTCACGTTTCCCAGCGGCCCTCTGCGCGCCGCGCTCCCTTCGGGCGGCCCGGCTGCGCCGTTCGCGCGGTTCACCGCGCCGCGGCCGGACCGAACCGTACATGCGCGATGACGGGGAAATGGTCCGACGGATACACGCCGCCGGAGTGCCAGGGATCGATTTCGCTCCACAGCGTCTCGACCCGTCCCCGCGCCAGAATCCAGTCGACCCGTCTGCCGCCCGGCACCGGCGGCTTCCAGCGCGCGTCCGTCTTGTATTGCGTACTGCGCCGACGGGCCGTCACCCACGTGTCCTGCAACGCGTCCGCGCCGGTGAGGATCGAGTACGCCCGCGAGTCTCCGGCCGTGTCGTTGAAATCCCCGGTGACGAGCACCGGGACGCCCGGCTGGAATCCGCGCACCCTTTTCAGGACCAGCTCGGCGCTCTTCTCCCGAGCGCGCTCCGACTCGTGGTCGAAGTGCGTGTTGAGCTGGTAGAGCACCGTGCCCGTCCGACGGTCGCGCAGCTTGACCCAGGTCGCCATCCGCACGTACCGGTTGCCCCACGTCGCCGACCCGATGACGTGCGGCGTGTCGGACAGCCAGAAGTGGTCGAAGTCCAAGAGCTCGAACCGGTCGGCCCTGTAGAAGACGGCGACGAACTGGTCCCGTGTCCCGCCGCGCAGGCCCATGCCGATCCACCGGTGCCCCGGAAGCGCCCGTTCCAGATCCCGCATCTGCGGCCACTTGGCCTCCTGCACGCCGAGCAGGTCCGGGTCGTGGCGCCGCAGCAGCCGTTTCACCAGCGGCAGCCGCGTCCGCCAGTCCCGAGGCGGCGGATCGGCGACCCCTCGCACGTTGTAGGTCATCACGCGCACCGTCGGATCCGGCTCCGTCACGGGCCATGCCACCACGGCGCCGGACATGCCGAGCGTCGCCACGCCCGCCACGAGGCTCCAGAGCCACCTCCGCCGCACCGGCCATTCGGAACGGGACATCCAGCCCCTTCCACAGAGAGGGCCACACGATCAACAGTAACCGTTCCCCGTGAACGTCCAAGAGCCCTCGATCCCGCCGCGCACCGCCCCAAAGCACACGGGCCTCCGCGCCCCCGTGACCGCCGCGGCCGCACGCGGGGAGCCGAGACCCTCCGGGCAGACCGCCGTTCCAGCCGCACCTCGCAGGCAGCACCTGCCCGGCGGTGACGGCCCCACACGGCCTCCACCGACCGGCGTGCCGGGGGAGCGGGACGGCCGTCGCGCACCGTCCAGGCTCAGTGCGCTGCGGTACGCGGCGTCTCCTTGCCCGAAGGCAGGGGATGTCCCTGGACGGCGCGGCCCTGGACGGCGCGGCGCGGACGGCGGCCGGTCGGGCGCGCTTCGGCGATCAGGCGTCCGCCCGCTCGTACGTCAGGTTGAGGACGCCGGTGCTGAAGGTCCGCGAGCCGGTCAGGCGGAGCGGCACCTGCGGACCGTCGTCGAAGAGGCGCTTGCCGGCGCCCACCACGATCGGGTGCACCAGGAGGTGCAGCTCGTCCAGGAGCCCTTCGCGCAGCAGGGAGCGGACGAGGGTGCCGCTGCCGGTGATGCCGAGGTTCTTGCCGGGCTGCTGCTTCAGCCGGGCCAGTTCCTTGTACACGTCGCCGCTGATGAGCGTCGAGTTCTGCCACTCGGCCGAGGTCAGGGTGTTGGACACGACGTACTTCGGGATGCCGTTCATGCGGTCGGCGAGCTCGTCGGTGGAGGTGGGCCAGTATGCCGCGAACTCCTCGTACGTCCGTCGGCCGAAGAGCATGGCGTCGCTGCCCTCCAGCAGGGCCTCGACGGCCTCCCCCATCTCGTCGTTGAAGTACGACAGATGCCACTGGTCGGGGGCCTCCACCACCCCGTCGAGCGAGATGAACAGGCCGCTGACGATCTTCCTCATGGTTCGTCTCCTCGTGTCTGTCAGGCGGACAGACGGGCCAGCCACGCCCGCCACGCCTGTTCGGTCCCCGTGCGGTCCACGTCCTCGGCGAACAGGTGGTGGGTGACGATCATCGGGCCCCGGAAACCCGCGATGAAGCGGTACAGGGCGTCGCGGGTGCGGATCCCGATCGCGTCCGGGTTGACGAAGTCGACGACGCCGTCGATCGCCGGCAGACCGTCCGGCGCGGCCCGCACCCGGTCGCCGACCGCCGGATCGGCGGCCAGCCCCAGGGCGGCCGGGACCCGGTCGAACACCGCCCGCGCGTCCGACGTCATCGGCGCGGCCACCGTGATCGGCGTCGCGGTGCGGCCGGGAAAGTGGGTGAGGTACGCGACGAGCGTCGCGAAGTACATCGCGCCGCCCTTGAGCATCGCGTCGTACTCGTCCTCCCAGTCGTCGCCGGGCAGGAAGCCGTTGGTCACCAGGCGCAGCACCGTGCCGCCCTGCTCGCGCCCCTCGATGAGGAACTCGAACGCGACGAAACGCCCGTCCGGGCCCTCGTCGCCGCGGTAGGCGAACCGGCGCAGCGGCTCCCACGCGGTGACCTCGGACTCCATCACGTACCCGCCCAGGTCGGTGCGGACCGAGCCGCCCTCGCCCGGCTCCACCTCGGTGCGTCCCATGAACCAGGAGTCGATGCCGGGGCCGCTGGCGATCGCCTCCCACACCTGCTCCGGAGTCGCGTCGACCTCGACCTCGTCGTGCTGCTCCCATTCGCGGCCCATGTCAGGACTCTTCCTTCTTCACCGGGCCGCCTGCGGCCGACACGGCGGGATGGACGGCGACGACGATCCGATGCGTACGGCCCCCGGCGGCCTTCTCGTCGTGGTAGCGGCCCACGAGCGCGGTGACCGTCCGGGCCAGTTCCTCGGCGAAGGCGGCCCGGTCGGCCGCCGAGGCGAAGCGCACCTCGCCCTCGATCGCGAACGTCGCCACCGGCTTGCCGGCCCGCACCGCGCCGTTGATCAGCGCCCCCACCTCCCGGACCAGCCGCGCGGCCAGGGCGAGCAGCCACCGCGCCGACAGGCGGTCGGGGGCCCGCCCGGGGTCGGGCGCGACCGCGGCCAGGGCCTCGGGGGAGATCACGTACGACGCCGCGGTCGCCCGCAGCACCCGCTCGGTCATGTTGCCCTTGCGGCGTTCCTCGACCAGTTCCACCAGCCCGCGCCGCTCTAGTTCGCGCAGGTGGTAGTTGACCTTCTGCCGGGGCAGCCCGACACGGTCGGCCAGCGCCTTCGCCGAGGCCGGCTCGGTCAGCTCGGCCAGCAGCCGGGCCCGTATGGGGTCCAGCGAGACGGCGGCCACCGCCGGATCCTCGATCACCGCCACGTCCAACATGCGCCCAGCGTCTCACCGACAACTTCTCTTGTCAAGACAAGATTTTTTGTCGGTCCCGGACCAGCGCATCCGCAGCCACGGCCACCAGCGCACAGTGGAGTAAGACGACCACCACGACCAGGCAGGGCTGCACATCCCGGAGTGCAGGCAACCTGGCTGCTGAACACCGAGGACGCGCCTGAGAGCCGGACGGCCAGCCGGGACGGACCCGGCTCGGCTCCACCAGACCTCAAAAGCACCGTCAGCACCCGGACGAGAACAGGTCGGAGGGGTACCTCTCGGCCCTGGCGCGCACGTCGTCCATCGTCAGAACGCTGCAATCGGGCCGCAGCATCAGCAGCGGCACGCTGCGGGCGGCGCGCGGGGGCTGGAGCGTCCCTGCGCGCCGCCCTGTCGCCACGGTGATCCCTCTGCTGCTGGGCATGGCGGTGGTGGGAGCACCGGGTGACACCTCTTTCGGTGTCATCTCGCCATGTCGTCTCGGTGTCAGGAGAGGGTGATGACGTGGCGGGTGTTGGGGGCGGTGCCGTCCGCCATGGCGGCGAGGACGGCGGGCGCCTCGTCCAGGGTGATCGGGGTGATCTCCGGGACGATGCCGTGGGCGGCGGCGAAGGCGAGGGTGTCGCGCATGTCGTGCGGCGAGCCGGACGGCATGCCCATCACCCGGATGCGGTTGGCCACCAGCGCGAACGGCGGGATGTGCAGCGGGCCCTCGCCGACGCCCAGGATGACGAGCGTGCCGTCGGGGGCGATGCCGCCGACGGCGGCCTCGGCCGGCCCGTTGGCGGGCGCGGTGTGCAGGACCACATCGGCGCCGCCGTCCCAGGCGCGCAGGGCCTCGGCCGGGTCCTGCTCCTCGGTGGCGATGAACAGCTCGGCGCCGAGGCGCTTGGCCCGGTCCTCGGCGCGGCGGCTGCGGGACACCACCGCGACGCGGGCGCCCATCGCGACGGCGAACCGGACCGCCATGGTGCCGACGCCGCCGGTGCCCAGCACGGCGACCTTCGAGCCGGGACGGGCGCCGCCGTGCCGCAGCCCGTTGAAACCGGTGATGCCCGCGCACATCAGCGGGGCGGCGGCGACCGGGTCCAGGCCGTCCGGCAGCGGGGTGACGTAGCCCGCCTTGGCGATCATGTATTCGGCGTACCCGCCGTCCAGGGTGATTCCGGTGGCCCGCTTGGCCGGGCACAGGACCTGGTCGCCGCGCACGCACAGGTCGCAGTGGCCGCAGGAGTCGTACAGCCACTGCGCGCCGACCCGGGTGCCGACGGCCGGGAAGTCCACGCCGGCGCCCACGGCCTCGACCACGCCGCTGACCTCGTGGCCCGGCACGGTCGGGAAGCGGCCGAACGGGTAGCGGTCGTTCAGGTGGACGACCTCCGAGTAGCACATCCCGCAGGCGACCACCCTGATCAGCACCTCGCCGGGGCCGGGCTCGGGGACCGGCCGGTCCTCGACCGTCAGCGCCGTGCGCGGCGCGGTCATGACTGCTGCTCGCATCGTCTGCTCCTCACCTCAGGTTCGAAATCGACGATACACGGCGCTCTGTACTAGCGCTATACAAAGTTTCGTAGAACATCGCTCTACACTGGTGGCGTGAAGGACCTCAAGGACGGCGACACCCGGGAGCGGATCCTGCGCGCGGCCGCGGCGCTGATGGCCGAATCGGGTGGGGAGCCGGTGTCCACCAGGGCGATCTGCCAGGCGGCGGGGGTCGGCGCCCCGACGCTCTACCACCACTTCGGCGACAAGCGCGGCCTGATGAACGCCGTCGCCGCCTACGGGTTCGAGACCTACCTGGCGGAGAAGCGGGCCATGCCCGTCCCCGACGACCCCGTGCAGCGGCTGCGCGACGGCTGGGACCTGCACGTGGAGTTCGGGCTGAAGAACCCCGCGCTCTACATGGCGATGCACGGGTCCGACCCGACGGGCGGCCGCTCCTCGGCGGCCCGGGAGAGCGAACGGATCCTGCTCGAGATCGTCAACGGGATCGCCCGGGCCGGGCGGCTGACCGTCCCGCCCGAGCTCGCGGCCCGGATGGTGCACGCGGCCGGGGTCGGGGTGGTGCTCACGCTGATCAAGGATCGGGAGGCGGCGGCCGACGACCTGTCGGTCCGGACGCGGGAGGCGCTCATCGCCGCCATCACCGCGCCCGAGGAGACGGCGGGCGACGCGCCCCGGCCCCTGGCCGCACTGGCCATGGCGCTGCGCGCGGCGCTCGGCGCCGCCTCCGCGGACGACGTCCCGCTCAGCGCGGCCGAACGGGCGCTGCTCGCCGAGTGGCTGGCGCGTATCGCCGCCGCCGGCGAGTGAACGGCATTCTGGTAGGCATGACCAAGCCGCTGAGAGAAGACTTCTCCGCTCCGATCGACGACCGCTACTTCGAGGACTACGTGCCGGGCTCGGTGTACGAGTACGGCACCGTGACCGTGGACGAGGCGGAGATCGTCGAGTTCGCCGAGCGGTTCGACCCGCAGCCGATCCACATCGACCGGGAGTACGCGGCGACCGGGCCGTTCGGCGGGCTGATCGCCAGCGGATGGCACTCCGGCGGGATCTTCATGCGCATGTACGCCGACCACTACCTGTCGCGGGTGGCGAGCCTGGCCTCGCCCGGCCTGGACGAGCTGCGCTGGCCCTCGCCGCTGCGCCCCGGCGACACGGTGCGGCTGCGCGCCACCGTCCTGGACGCCCGGCCGTCGCGCTCCAAGCCCGACCGCGGCATCGTCCGAACCCGCGGCGAGCTGCTCACCGAGGACGACCGGACCGTGCTCGACCTCGTCGCCGTCAACCTGCTCCTGCGCCGTCCGGCGGCCGGGTGACCGTTAGGGCTCAGAGCTTCTCGACGGGGGCGTAGCGCAGGACGAGCCGCTTCACGCCGTACTCGCCGCCGAAGTCGATGCTGGCCGCGGCGCGTTCGCCCGCGCCGTCCACCGACACCACCGTGCCGAGCCCGAACGAGTCGTGGGTGACCTTGTCGCCCGGGGACAGGGACGGGACGACCCTGTTGCCCGGCGAGCGGGTGCCGGGCCGGGAGGCCTGCGCCGACAGCGCCGAGGACGACGAGGCGGACGACGCCTCGCGCTCCCACCGCACCAGGCTCGCGGGCACCTCGGACAGGAACCGGGACGCCGGGTTGACCTGCGGCGCGCCCCACGAGCTGCGCATCGCCGCCCGGGTCAGGTACAGCCGCTCGCGGGCGCGGGTGATGCCGACGTAGGCCAGGCGGCGCTCCTCCTCCAGCTCCTTGGGGTTGCTCATGGCCCGCAGGTGCGGGAAGACGCCGTCCTCCATGCCGGTGAGGAACACCACCGGGAACTCCAGGCCCTTGGCGGTGTGCAGGGTCATCAGGGTGACGACGCCCTGGTCGGTCTCCTCGGGCCGCTCGCCGGGCGGCAGCGGGGCGCTCGTGGCGCCGCCGGGGATGGAGTCGGCGTCGGCGACCAGCGCCACCTGCTCCAGGAAGTCGACCAGGCGTCCCTGCGCGGGCTCGCCGTCCAGCCGGTCCTCGAACTCGCGGGCGACGGCCTCCAGCTCGTGCAGGTTCTCCACGCGGGTCTCGTCCTGCGGGTCCTTGGACTCCTGCAGCTCGGCCAGGTAGCCGGTCTCCCGGAGCACCGCCTCGACCATCTCGGCCGGTGTCCGGTCGGCGACCTGGGCGCGCAGGCCGTCCAGCAGCGTGACGAACTCGCGGACGGCGTTGATCGACCGGGTGGCCATGCCGGGCACGTCCTCGGGGCGGCGCAGCGCCTGCCAGAACGAGATCCGCTCGCGGGAGGCGTAGGCCTCCACGCACGCCTCGGCGCGGTCGCCGATGCCGCGCTTGGGGACGTTCAGGATGCGCCGCAGCGAGACGGTGTCCTCGGGGTTGACCAGGACGCGCAGGTAGGCCAGCAGGTCGCGGACCTCCTTGCGCTCGTAGAAGCGGACCCCGCCGACGACCTTGTAGGGCAGGCCGACGCGGATGAAGACCTCTTCGAACACGCGCGACTGCGCGTTGGTGCGGTAGAAGACCGCCACGTCGCCGGGGCGGGCCTCGCCCGCGTCGGTGAGCCGGTCGACCTCCTGCGCGACGAACGCGGCCTCGTCGTGCTCGTTGTCGGCCACATAGCCGACGATCTTGTGGCCCTCGCCCTGGTCGGACCACAGCTTCTTGGGCTTGCGGTCGGCGTTGCGCTCGATCACCGCGTTGGCCGCCGACAGGATCGTCTGGGTGGAGCGGTAGTTCTGCTCCAGCAGGATCGTGGCGGCGTCCGGGAAGTCGCGCTCGAACTCCAGGATGTTGCGGATGGTGGCGCCGCGGAACGCGTAGATCGACTGGTCGGCGTCGCCGACCACGCACAGCTCGGCCGGTCCGAGGCCGTCGTGGTCGTCCGGGGACTCCCCGGCGGGGGAGGCGATCGGGGCGGTCAGCTCCCGCACCAGCTCGTACTGGGCGTGGTTGGTGTCCTGGTACTCGTCGACGAGCACGTGCCGGAAGCGGCGCCGGTAGTGCTCGGCGGCCTCCGGGAACGCCTGCAGCAGGTTGACCGTCAGCATGATCAGGTCGTCGAAGTCCATGGCGCCGGCCTGCTGCAACCGCGCCTGGTACATCTCGTACGCCTCGGCCAGCGTCTGCTCCATGTGGGTGGAGGCCCTGGCCTTGAACGTCTCGTAGTCGATCAGCTCGTTCTTGAGGTTGGAGACCTGGGCGCTGAACGAGCGGGGCGGGTAGCGCTTGGGGTCCAGGTCCAGCTCGCGGCAGACCAGGGCCATCAGGCGCTGCGCGTCGGCCTGGTCGTAGATCGAGAAGTTGGACGGGAAGCCGAGCCGCTTGGCCTCGCGGCGCAGGATCCGCACGCACGCCGAGTGGAAGGTCATCACCCACATCGCGTTCGCCCGCGGCCCGACCAGCGCCGACACCCGCTCGCGCATCTCCGCGGCGGCCTTGTTGGTGAACGTGATCGCCAGGATCTGCCCGGGGTGCACGTTCCGTTCGGCCAGCAGGTAGGCGATGCGGTGGGTGAGCACGCGCGTCTTGCCCGAGCCGGCGCCCGCGACGATCAGCAGCGGGCTCCCGGAGTGCACGACGGCGGCGCGCTGCTGCGGGTTCAGGCCGTCCAGCAGGGGATTGGCATGCGTGTTCGACATCATGTGCGAGTGTACGGCGCCGACCGCGGCGCTCTCGCCCCTTCGCGTCCCTTCCCCCGGCTCCTGCCCTCGGATCTCGCCCTCAGATCTTGCCCTCAGATCTTGCGGTGACGGCGGGCCGCCTCGGCGGCGTTGAGCACGGTCCGCAGGTCCGCCCCGGTGGCGGCCATCGACGCCGCGGCGACGGCGCCCTCCACCAGCGGCGCGTCGGCGAGGGCGACCCCGTCCCCGCCGAGGTCCTCGACGACCATCTTCGCGGTCATGACGGAGCTGCCGAGGTCGACCAGCAGCAGCACGCCGTCGCCGTCGTCGGCGGCGCGCACCGCCTCCTCGACCTCCTCGATGCTGGTGCCCAGCCCGCCGCGCACGTTCCCGCCGGCGGACCGGACGACGATCTTGCCGGCGCCCATCGCGCGCGCGACCTCGGCGACGCCGTCGGCCAGCGCCCTGCTGTGCGAGATCACCACGATTCCGACCACCGGTGCCTCCTCAGGCGTCTCGGGACGCCACGTCCGCGAGCGCCCGCAGGATGAGCGCGGTGGACACCGCACCGGGGTCGAGGTGTCCGATGCTGCGCGGCCCCAGATAGCTGGCGCGGCCCTTGCGGGCCTGCATCGGGATCGTGGCCTCCGCGCCGCGTTCGGCCGCCTCCGCCGCCGCCCGCGCGCACGTCGGCAGGTCGCCCCCGGCGGCCAGGGCCTCGTCGTAGGCGGCGACGGCGGGCGCCAGCGCGTCCACCATGGTCTTCTCGCCCTCGACGGCCTCGCCGAGTTCTTGGACGCTCTGCAGCGCGGCCCGCAGCGCCGCGCCGACCTCGGCCGCGCCCACCTGCTCCGCGTCGCCCAGCGCCTTGCCCGCCTGGCGCCACGCCATCCCGTAGAGCGGCCCGGCCACGCCGCCGGTGTTCGACACGATCGCGCGGCCCGCCAGGATCAGCGCCCGGCCGGGCCTGACGTCCTCCGGCAGCGCCTCCACGGCGGCGGCGAACCCGCGGTCCAGGTTGTGGCCGTGGTCGCCGTCGCCGATCGCCGCGTCCAGCCGCGACAGCCGCTCGGCCTCCGCCTCGATCTTCTCGGCCGCCCGGCGCACCCACTCGCGGACGTTCATCGGCCCCACCTCAGCGCGGGGGTCTCGACCGGGGCGTCCCACAGGCGGGTCAGTTCGGGGGTGAGGCGGCACACCGAGATCATGCAGCCCGCCATCTCCAGGCTGGTGACGTACGGGCCGACCAGGCGGCGCGCGACGGTGGCGCCGTGCCCCTCCAGCCAGGCGGCCGCCGCCGCGTACGCGATGTACTGCTCGATCAGCGGGGTGCCGCCCATGCCGTTGACGAGCACCAGCACCTCGGCGCCGCGCACCGGCATGTCCGCGTCGATCGCGGTGAGCGCGGCGTCGACGATCTCGGCGGCGGTCATGGCCGCGACGCGTTCGCGGCCGGGCTCGCCGTGGATGCCGATGCCGAGCTCGATCTCGTCCTCGCCGAGCCGGAACGTGGGCTCGCCCGCGGCGGGCACCGTGCACGGCGACAGGGCGACGCCGAACGAGCGGGTGCGCTCGTTCACCTCCCGGGCCGCGGCCGCGACCCGCTCCAGGTCGGCGCCCTCCTCGGCGAGGGCCCCGGCGATCTTCTCCACGAACAGCGTGCCGCCGGTGCCGCGCCGCCCGGCGGTGCGGGCGCCGTCCTCCACCGCGACGTCGTCGTCGACGAGGACGGAGACGACCTCGACGTCCTCGTCCTCGGCCAGTTCGGCCGCCAGCCGGAAGTTCAATACGTCGCCGCTGTAGTTCTTGACGATGTGCAGCACGCCCGCGCCGCCGTGCACGGCGAGCGTGGCGGCCAGGATCTGGTCGGGCACCGGGGAGGTGAACACCTCCCCGGGCGCGGCCGCGTCGAGCATGCCGTGTCCGACGAAGCCCGCGTGCAGGGGTTCGTGGCCCGAGCCTCCGCCGGAGACCAGCGCGACCTTGCCGGGGCGGGGGGCGTCGGCGCGCACCACCGTCCGGCCGACCGGGTCCACCCGGAGCGATGGGTGCGCGGCGGCGAGGCCGCGCAGCGCGTCGGCGACCACGTCCGCCGGGGCGTTGATGAGCTTGCGCATGCCTCGATCCTTACCCCGCGGACTGGTGCGTCCCAGGCCCAAGTCGCGACCATGGCTGTGGAAAATCGAGGCCGGGTTAGGGTGATCATGTGACGAACATGCTCGACGACAGCGACGTGCGGCGGGTTCTGGCGGTGATGGCGCATCCGGACGACGTCGACTTCGGCGCGGCCGGGACGATCGCCGGGTGGACCTCCCGCGGCATCGAGGTGACGTACCTGATCGTCACCGACGGCGACGCCGGCGGGTTCGACGACAGCGTCGGCCGCGAGGAGATGGCCGCGCTGCGCCGCGACGAGCAGCGCGCGGCGGCGGCCTGCGTGGGCGTCGACGACGTGCGCTTCCTCGGCTACCCCGACGGGCGGGTGGAGCCGACGCTCGACCTGCGCCGCGCCATCGCCCGGGTGATCCGCCAGGTGCGGCCGGACCGGGTGCTCATGCCCAGTCCCGAGCGCAACTACGAGCGGATCCACCCCAGCCACCCCGACCACCGCGCGGTGGGCGCCGCCGCCCTCGACGCGGTGTACCCCGACGCCCGCAACCCCTACGCGTTCCCCGAGCTGCTCGCCGACGAGGGCCTGGAGCCGTGGACGGTCCGCGAGGCGTGGCTCAGCGGCGGCCCCGTGGTGAACCACTACGTGGACATCACCGACGATTTCGACCGTAAACTGGCGGCGCTGAAGTCCCACGTCAGCCAGACCGCGCACCTGGGCGACGCGCTCGCCGACACGCTGCGCCAGTGGCTTTCGGCCAACGCGGCCGCCGCGGGCCTGCCCGCCGGCCGGCTGGCCGAGTCCTTCCAGGTGGTCGCCACCGTCTGATCCGCTCTACCCCCCGAGGAGATTCGTGGCCGCCCTCCTGCTCGACTGCGACACCGGCATCGACGACGCGGTGACCCTGCTCTACCTGGCGTCCCTGGTGCGCGCCGGCGAGGCCGAGCTGGTCGGAGTCGGCACCGTGCACGGCAACATCGACCCGCACACCGCCGCGCTGAACTCGCTGCGGGTGCTGGAGCTGGCGGGCCTGCACGACGTGCCGGTGGCGGTGGGCGCGGCGCGTCCCATGGCGCAGGACGTGCACTACGCGCTCGACTGGCACGGCACCGACGGGCTCGGCGACACCGGGCTGCCCGACCCCGCCGGCAGTCCGGTGGACGAGGCGGCGGCCGCGCGGATCGTCCGGCTGGCCCGGTCGCGGCCCGGCGAGCTGACGCTGCTGGCCACCGGCCCGCTGACCAACCTCGGCACCGCGCTGCTGCTCGACCCCGAGCTGCCGGCGCTGGTGCGCGAGGTGGTCATCATGGGCGGCGCGTTCGACCACCCCGGCAACGTCACCACGCACGCCGAGGCCAACATCTGGCACGACCCCGAGGCCGCCGACCTGGTGTTCGCCGCCGACTGGCCGATGGTGCTCGTCCCGCTGGACGCCACCCACCCGACCGCGGTGGGCGACGCGTGGCTGGACCGGTTGGCCGCGCACGACTCCGAGACCGCCCGGTTCGCCGCCAAGATCCTGGACTTCTACGTGGCGGCCTACACCCCGACGCTCAAGCGCCGGGGCGCGGTCATCCACGACGCGCTGGCCGCGATGCTGGCGGTGGACCCGGGCGTCGGCGAGTACGTCGAACGCCCGGTGCGCGTGGAGCTGCGCGGCGAGCTGACGCGCGGCACGACCGTGTGGGACGCCCGCTCGCTGCCCGCCGAGGACGACCGCCGTCCCGTCAAGGTGGCCGTCGGGTGCGATGCGGCGGTCTTCCACGAACGTCTTCTCGCGTCCATTCTGTCCCTGTAGCGGGAGGGGCGCATGCCGTACGAGATCGAGGTCACCGCGACGTGCACGGCCTCGCGCGAGGTGGTCTTCAAGCATCTGAGCGTGGCGGAGGCGTGGAACGAATGGGCGCGTCTGCCCACCAGGTCGCGGCGGGAGAGCGAGGGGGAGAAGGTGCCGAACGGGGTGGGCGCCGTCCGGCACATCCCCCCGGTGCGTGAGAAGGTGGTCGTGCACGACCCGCCCCGGCACTACGCCTACGTCGGGGTGTCGGGGTTGCCGCTCCGCGACTACCGCTCGGACGTGACGCTCGAACCGCACGGCGTGTACACGCTCGTGCGCTGGCGCGCGGCGTTCGAGCCGAAGATCCCGTGCACGGGGCCGATCGCGCGGTTCTTCGTGCGCCGGTTGATCACCTCGTTCGCCCGCCGGCTGGCCTGGCACTCCCAGCACTGCGAACCGGGGTGTCCGGCCCGCCTGCCCACCGCCCACTAAGGCCACGGCGCGGCGCGCGCCAGGATGTCGTCGACGGTCTCGTCGACGGTCTGGTGCGTGGTGTCGAGCCACAGGCCGACGCGGGGCGTGGTCTCGCGCAGGGCGCGGTCCAGGTGGGCGACGGTGAAGGCTCCGTACGCGCGTTTGGCGCGCCCGGCCTCGCGGGCGGCGACGGCGTCCGCGCTGGGGGCGAGCACCACGACGTACAGGGGGCGGGTGCGGATCTGCCCGGCGAGCCACGGCAGCCACTCCCCCAGCACGACGTCCTGCAGGACGGCCGTGAAGCCCTCGGCGGCATAGGCGTCGGCGGTCTGCGCGGCCAGCCGGTACCGCAGGCGCAACTGGGCGAGGGCCTCCGGCGACGGCTCGGGCGCCATCTCCGCGCGGCCGTTGACGACGAAGCGGCGGAAGGCGTCGCCTCGCACATGAGCCGATTTCGGCAACCGCTCGGCGAGCGCCTGCGCCACGGTGGACTTGCCGGACGCCTGCACGCCCGTGATCAGGTAGACCGCCCCCGTCATGCCTTCATGATCCCTGCTTCGTCGGCGGCCGCCGCACGGAAGCTCCGGCTTGTCAGTCGAGAACGGCGGGAATACCAGGACGCGAGTGCGGGTTGCGGCTGCCATGACGATTGGTGTTGTCCTTACCGCGTCCCCGTCCGGAAACGCCGTCGACGACTTCGTCGCGCAGGCCAAGAAGGCGCAAGCCGCCGGGATACGCGCGGCCTGGTTCTCGCAGCAGTTCTCCCATGACGCCATCGGCGTCGCCGGGCTGGTCGGCCGGGAGGTGCCGGGCCTGGCGGTCGGGACGTCCGCGGTCCCGATCTTCGCCCGGCATCCGATCCTGATCTCCAGCCAGGCGCAGACCGCGCAGGCCGCCGCGCACGGCTCCTTCACCCTCGGGCTCGGGCTGGGCGCCCCGTCGTTCGTGGAGCCGGTGTTCGGCATCCCTTACGACCGGCCGGCGGCGCGGTTGCGCGAATTCCTGACGGCGCTGCGGTCGCTGCTGGAGACCGGCGGCGCCGACTTCCGCGGGGAGTTCTACACCGCGGCCCCGCCGCTGTCCGCGGGCGTGCCGGGGGCGACGCCGCGCGTGCCGGTGCTGGTCGCGGCGATGGGCCCGCACGCGCTGCGCGTCACCGGGGAGCTCGCCGACGGGACGCTGCCCTTCCTGGCCGGTCCGCGCGCCCTGAGCGAGCACATCGTCCCGGCGATCACGGAGGCGGCCGAGCGGGCGGGCCGTCCGGCGCCGCGGATCGTCGCGTGCGTGCCGCTGGTGGTGACCGACGACGTGGACGCCGCCCGCGAGGCCGCCGCCGAAGCCACGGCGTTCTACGACCGCCTCCCCTCCTACCAGCGGGTCATCGCGTTGGAGGGCGCCGCCAAGGCGGCCGAACTGGTGGAGATCGGCGACGAGAAGGCGGTGGCGGAGGCGATCCGGCGCTACTTCGACGCGGGCGCCACCGAGGTGGTGGCCACCCAGACCGATCTGCTCGGGGAGGACGCCCGGGACCGCACCTGGCGGCTGCTCGGCGAACTGGCCGGCTGAGCCCCGGGCCGGAGGGCTCGGCGGAGGGGCTCAGACGAGGCGGCGCGCGGCGGCCCAGCGGGACAGCTCGTGCCGGTTGGACAGCTGGAGCTTGCGCAGCACGCTCGACACGTGCGTCTCGACCGTCTTGACCGAGATGAACAGCTCCCTGGCGATCTCCTTGTAGGCGTAGCCGCGGGCGATCAGCCGCAGCACCTCGCGCTCGCGCTGGGTGAGCCGGTCCAGCTCGGGATCGACGGCGGGCACGTCGGTGGCGGCGAACGCGTCCAGCACGAAACCGGCCAGCCGGGGGGAGAACACCGCGTCCCCCTCGGCCACCCGGGCGATCGCGTCGGTCAGCTCCGGACCGGAGATCGTCTTGGTGACGTAGCCGCGGGCGCCGCCGCGCACCACCCCGATCACGTCCTCGGCCGCGTCCGACACCGACAGGGCCAGGAAGCGGCACGGCACCATCCCGTGCAGCCGCCGCAGCACCTCCACGCCGCCGCCCCCGGGCAGGTGCACGTCGAGGAGGACGACGTCCGGCTTCGTCGCGCGGATGACCGACACGGCCTCCTCGACGTCCCCGGCCTCGCCGACGATCTCCACGGCGTCGCCCAGCTCCGCCTTCACCCCCGTGCGGAACATCTGGTGGTCGTCGACCAGGACTACCCGCGTCATGCCTTCTTCATCTCCAAACGCACTTCGGTGCCCTCTCCGGGCGCGGTGCGCACGGTGGCGCGGCCGCCGTTGCGCTCCATACGTCCGATGATGGACTGCCGCACGCCCATCCTGTCGTCCGGGACGGCGTCCAGGTCGAAGCCCTTGCCCCGGTCGCGGATGAAGATCGACACCTGGTCGCCCTCGACCTCCCCGTACACCGACACCGACGGGGCCTCGGCGTACTTGGCCGCGTTCACCATCGCCTCCCGCGCGGCCTGCAGGGCGGCGCCGAGCCGCTCGTCCAGCGCGGTGTCACCGACGCACACCACCTCGATGGGGACGCCGTGGGCGTCCTCGACCTCCCCCGCCACCTCGCGGATCGCGGCGGCGAACGTGCGGTCGGGGTCGGAGCGCGGCTGGTAGAGCCAGGTGCGCAGGGTGCGCTCCTGGGAGCGGGCCAGCCGCTGCACCTCGCGCGGGTCGTGCGCGTTGCGCTGGATGAGGGTCAGGGTGTGCAGCACCGAGTCGTGGATGTGGGCGGCCAGCTCGGCGCGCTCCTGGGAGCGGATGCGCTCGTGCCGTTCGGCGTCCAGGTCCTGCCAGAGCCGCACCACCCACGGGGTGGCGATCACGGCGACGCCGGTCAGGATGATCAGCGTCGCGATCAGGACGGCGCGCGCCTCCCTCGGGTTGACGCTCTGCACCAGGAACCCGCCGATGCCGGCGACCACCAGGAGCAGCCCGATCAGGCTGCGCAGCCACCGCTGCCGCAGCGGCATCACCCAGCGCTGCCGCTGGTCGCGGTCGGCCTGCTGCCACAGCACCGCCACGCCGACGCCTCCGGCGACCAGCGGCCACAGGGCGGCGCGGGCGACCCCGGTGCCCCAGGTGAGCGCGGACAGCCCGACCGCCACCGCCCCGTACGCCAGCAGCTGCACCCAGTCCCGGCGCGCCGCGGGCCGCGACGCCCCCTCCTCGCCGGGCACCATGAGCCAGAACACCCCGTAGACGGCCATGCCGATGCCGCTGGCGACCGTCAGCAGCACGAACGCCGCCCGGACCATGAACGGGTCGACCCCGAGATGCGCGGCCAGGCCCCGGCACACGCCGGCCACCAGCGCGCCGTCGGCGCGCCGCTCCAGCCGCGGCCGGTCGGGCCGCCGGTCCGACGGGTCGCCGGACGGGCCGCCCGCGGCCTGCTCGTGCGTCGTCGATCCCGCGTCGTCCACAGCATCGATCGTCACATGCCGTCGGGAGGCGGCGCATCAGGGGGCGCCACCCCGAATCGCACAGGGGCGCCTCAGGGTCGGCTCAGGGGCGTCCCGGATACCGCGCGCGGGACGTGCCCCGCCACGATGGTGAACCATGACCGACGAGCGCACCGCGACCGACTCCGCCACGACGGCGCACGGCAGCTATCCGAGGCTGGCGCGCGACCAGGAGAGCCGCGTCCTGACCGGGGTCTGCTCGGGCCTGGGCCGGTTCATGGACGTCGACCCGGTGGTGCTGCGCGTGGCGTTCGCGGTGCTCACCCTGGCGGGCGGGAAGGGCCTGTGGCTCTACGGGGCGGCCCTGCTGCTCATGCCGGGGTCGCCCGAGGAGGACGCGCCGGCGGAGAAGCTGCTGCACCGCAGGTTCGACGCGGCGGGCGCGCTGTCGATCCTCGGCGCGCTGCTGGTGGTGACGGCGGCGTTCGCGCCGCTCGGCCACTGGTCCTCCGGCGACGTGATCGCGGTGCTGGCGGTGGTCGGGCTGGTGCTCGTGGTCGCGCACGCCCGCGGCGTGGACCTGGGGGCGGCGCTGTGCGCCCTGCCGCAGCGGCTGCAGGGCCATCCCATGGAGCCGGCGCCGCCGTCGGGGGCCGGCGGCGCGGCGCCGGAGAAGGGCGGGGTCTCGTTGCAGAAGGACGTCTCGCTGCAGAAGGACGTCTCGCTGCAGAAGGATCGGGTCTCGTCGGAGCAGGGCCGCGTCTCGTTCGAGAAGAACCGGGTCTCGTTGCAGAAGGACCGGATCCCGTCGGAGACGGCCGCCGAGCCCCGCGAGGGACTGCCGGACGGCATGATCGACCTCGCCGTGCTCGGGTCCCGGCGGCGGACGGCCGACGGGGCGCCGGAGCAGGACGCCTTCGCGGGCGGCCCCGCTCGGTGCGGGACGGCGGCCGCCGTTCCCCGGCGCAGGTCCCCGCTGACGGCGGTGACGCTGCTGGCCGCCCTGGCGGCGGGCGCGGCGGTGGTGCCGCTCGCCCGCGCCTACTCCGCGCCGGACGCCGCGCTGATCGTCATGTCCACCGCCCTGGCCGTCGTCGGGCTCGGGCTGGTGGTGGGCGGCTGGTTCCCCGCGCGCGGCCTCGCCGCGGTCGGGACGCTGCTGACGTTCGCGCTGCTGACGACCTCGGTCGTCGCCGAGGCCCCGAGCGACATGCGGTACGGCGACATCGAATGGCGCCCCGTCGACGGCGCCCATGTGGAGCGCGAGTACAAGGTGGGCGTGGGCTCGGCGAGGCTGGACCTCAGCCGGACGCGGTTCTCGCCGGGGCAGCGGGTGAGCGTCACCGCCCAGGTGGCGCTCGGCGCGCTGAAGGTGACGGTGCCGCGGACGGCGCGGGTCGAGCTGGACGCCCGGCTCACCCTGGGCGATCTGGAGGTGGACGGACGGACGATCGCCGGCCCGGCGGCCCGGGTGACCGAGGTGCTGGAGCCGGAGGCGGCGGGCCGGGAGGCTCCCCCGGTGATCGCGTTGCGGGTCCGCGGCAGGCTGAGCGACGTGGAGGTGACCCGTGCCTGAGCGCAGTCCCGCGCCGTCGCGTCCCCGCCGCCGCTTCGACCCCGGCGGCCCGGTGGCCGGCGTGTTCTTCCTCGCGGTCGCCGCGGTGTTCATGGCGAACGGGCTCAGCGGACTCCCCGTGGTCGACCCCGCCCTGCTGGGGCCGGCGCTGGTGGCCGGGCTGGGCGTGATCGGCATCGTCCGGGTGCTGACCCGGTCGCGCCGCCAGGGGTAAGCAAGATCAAACTTTGCAGAAAGCGGACATTGGGGTTAACTGTCTCCTCGTGAGCTCTTCCCGGAAAGGCGTTCTGCTGGTGGCCCGGCTGCACGTCGACCTGTGCCGCCTCGCCGCTGTTCTGTGTAGCCGCTGACAGTCGCTGACCTGTTTCAGCCCGCCTTCCCCTTTTCTGTTCCCGCCCCCTTTCCGCACCTTCGCCGACACCTCGGGCGCCGCGTACCGGGGCATGCCCGCGCGCGTCCGCATCGGGTGCTCGAAGCTCCCTGGAGAGCGCTTACATGAACATTCGCGTCTGGAAATGGCAGTTCTGGCAGCAGATCGTGCTGGCCCTCGTCCTCGGCGCCGCCGTCGGCGTGCTGATCAACAACCTCGCCGATGACGGCGGGGCGATCGCCGAGGACTGGCTCGACCCGTTCGGCGACGTCTACGTCAGCCTGCTGAAGGTCGTGGTCGTGCCGCTGGTGTTCTCGGCGATCGTGGTCAGCGTGGGCCGGCTGCGCGGCGTCGGCGGCGTGGCGCGGCTCACCGCCAAGACCCTCGGCTGGTTCGTGGTCACGTCCGCCATCGCCACCGCGATCGGCCTGGCCGTCGGCCTGCTGCTGCGGCCCGGCGAGGGCCTGGGACGGCTGGCCTCGGAGAGCACCGAGACCGACCCCGTCACCTGGACCCAGGTGCTGCGGAACCTCTTCCCGTCCAACATCGTGAACGCCATGTCCGAGGGCAACGTGCTGGGCGTGGTGTCGTTCGCGGTGCTGTTCGGCGCGGCCCTGCTGGCGGTCGGCGACCGCGGCGCGCGGATGGCCGCGCTGATCGACGACCTGTACGCGGTCATGCAGAAGATCGTGTGGTGGGTGGTGCGGTTCACCCCCGTCGGGTCGTTCTTCCTGATCGCCTCGGTGGTGGCCACCTACGGCCCGGACTCGCTGGCGCCGCTGGCCAAGTTCACCGGCGCCATCTACGCGGCCGTGGCGGTCATGCTGGTGGTCGGCTACCCGGTGCTGCTGCGCGTGTTCGGCCGCGTCTCGCCGCTGAAGTTCGCGCGCAACTCCTGGCCCGCGATCCAGTTCGCGTTCGTGTCGTCGTCGTCGCTGGCGACGCTGCCGATCGCGCACCGGGTGTCGGTCGAGCGCAACGGGGTGCGCGACGAGTACGCCAGCTTCGCCCAGCCGCTCGGCGCCACCATCAAGTTCGACGGGTGCGGCGCGATCTACCCGGCCGTGGCCGCGATCTTCGTCGCCCAGTACACCGGCGCGTCGCTGGGCCTGGCCGACTACGCGCTGATCGCGCTGGCCGGGGTGATCGGGCAGCTCGGCACCGGCGGCACCCCCGGCCCGGCGCTGGTCGCGCTGACCCTGACGCTGACCACCGTCGGCCTGCCGCTGCAGGCGGTCGGCTACCTGATCGCCATCGACAAGGTCATCGACATGGCGCGGACGGCGCTGAACGTCACCGGACAGCTCACCGTGCCCGTCCTGGTGGCCCGCTCGGAGGGCCTGCTGGACGACGAGGTGTTCAACGCTCCCCCGGCCGACCTGACCGCCGCCCCGGCCGAGTCCGCCGCCGAGGAGGAGCGTTCCCGCGACGCGGTGACCGCCTCCGCCTGACCCGTCCGCGGGCGGTGCGGGCACGTCACGCCCCTTTGGGTGTGCGTGCCCGCACCGGCCCGCGGTGTTCCGCCTCCGGCGTCAGGGCGGTCCCGAGCAGCACCAGGCGCAAGGCGCGCTCGGCGCCGTCCTCGAGAATCTCCGTGCCGTGCGCCAGGGCCTCGTCCATCGGCATCGGACGCGGCAGGATGCAGGCGTACGCGTCGACGCCGCTGCCGTAGACCAGGCGGGCGTCCGGGCCGATCGCCCCCGCCAGGAGCAGCACGGGCTTGCCGTGTCGTTCGGCGCGCCGGGCCACCTCCGCGGGGATCTTGCCGCGGGAGGTCTGCCGGTCGATCGCGCCCTCGGCGGTGACGACCAGGTCGGCGGCGGCGAGCACGCCGTCGAGGTCCAGGTGCTCGAGCAGCACCTCGAACCGGGGCACCAGGCGGCCCCCGATCGCCGCCAGTCCGGCGCCGAGGCCGCCGGACGCCCCCGTTCCCGGCGCGCCGTGCAGGTCCACGCCCACCGGGCCGAGATCGCGTTCCAGGACGCACGCCCACCGGCACAGGGCCTTGTCGAGCGCGTCCGCCTGGGCGGGGGTGGCGCCCTTCTGCGGGCCGTACACGCGAGCCACGCCCTCAGGGCCGCACAGCACGTTGAACGGGTTGCAGGCGACCACCATCTCGATGCGGGCCAGCCGGGAGTCGAGCCCGGACACGTCGATCCGGTCCAGCAGCGCCAGCGCAGCCCCGCCGCGCGGCAGCTCCCGCCCGGAGGCGTCCAGGAGACGGACGCCGAGGGCCTGCAGGGCGCCCGCCCCGCCGTCCGACGTGCCGGAGTCGCCGCAGCCGACGAGGATGCGGGCGGCCCCGGCGTCCAGCGCGTGGGCGATCAGCTCCCCCACGCCGACGGTGGTGGTGCGGCCGGGGTCGCGGGCGTCCCGCGGCACCAGACGCAGCCCGGCCGCGGCCGCCATCTCCACCACGGCGGTGCGCGGCCCTGACCCGCCCAGAATCGCGTAGTGCGCGTCCACCGGCGCGGCCGTCGGCCCGGTCACCCGGTGCGGCACCAGCCGGCCGCCGGTCGCCGCCGCCAGCGTGCGGGCCGTGCCCTCGCCCCCGTCGATCAGCGGCATCGTGGTGATCGAGGCGTCCGGCACCGCGCGGCGGACGCCGCGGGCGATGGCCGCGGCGACCTCCTCGGCGCTCAGCGACTCCTTGAAGCCGCCGGGGGCGATGACGATGCGCACCTGGGTCTCCTCCCCGGCCATCGCGGCCCGATTCAGCGGACGGGCAGGCCGAGCGCCGGCCACACCCACAGGGCGAAGGCGAGGACCAGGGCGGCGGTGACGGGGCCGAGCACCGCGGCGGTCCGCATCAGGTCGCGGGTGGTGTACGTGGGGGCGCCGTCAACGGTGTGGAACAGCGCCACGGGCTTGGCCGAGGACGGCAGCGTCTGGCAGAACCCGGCGGCGGCCGTCGAGGCGAACGCGGCCGCCGCCGGCGCGACGCCCGCCCCGGACGACGCGGCGATCACCAGCGGGACCAGCACGCTGGACCGCGCGGACCGGGACTGCAGCACCAAGTGCGCGGCGGTGCTCACCGCGACGACGACGGCCAGGAACAGCCAGGCGGGAGGCCGGTCGGGGCCGGTCACGGCGCCGAAGACCGCGCCGCCGAGCCAGCGGGCGGCGCCGGACGTCGTCACGGCCACGCCCATCGCCGTGGTGGCGGCCAGGAACACCATCAGCCGCCACGGGACGGCCGACAGCGCCGCCTTCACCCCGATCGTGCCGGCCCCCGGCAGGACGGTGACGATCGCGCCGATCACCGCCACCGCCGCCGGCGGGACGCCGTGCAGCGGCTCGGTGCACCACAGCGCGACCACCGCGGCCAGCAGACCGGCCGAACGGGCCTGCGGCCCGGTCAACCGGCCCGTCACCCGCACCCCCGCCGCCTCGCCGACGTCCGCGGCGCGGACCCGCACCGGGCGGCGGCGGTCGTCCCGGGTCGTGGTCAGCACCAGGATCAGCTCGGCGGCCAGGTGCGAGGACACCAGGGCGAGGGGCGTGCCGAGCACCAGCCACCGCAGGAAGCCGATGCGCTCGCCGGTGGTGTCCGCGAGGATCTCGGCGGTGATCAGGTGCGCGCCGGCGCCGATCAGGGAGGCGACGGCCGACAGCAGGATCACCGTCGGGAACAGCAGGGCCAGCGCGAGCACCATGCGGCGCCGGTCGCCGAGCGTCCGGGCGAGCGCGACGAACACCGGCAGCGCCAGCGCGGCCCGCCCGGACGTGGCGGGGATCGCGAACACGGCGGCGACCAGCGCGGCCGTGGTCAGGTGCACCAGCCCGCGGACGCCGCGCGCCCGGGCCGCCAGATGCGCGGCCGCCCGGGTGGCCAGCCCGGTCCGCGCCACCCCGCCGGCGATCACGAACGCGCAGACCAGCAGCAGGGTGGTCGGTCCGGCGAGACCGCCGAGGAACACCCCCGGGTCCAGCACCCGGGCGACGGCCAGGACGAGCGCGGCGGCCACCGCCACCAGCACGTCGTCGATCCGGCCGAACATCCACAGCAGCGTCGCCACCGCGAACACCGCCAGCGTGATCCGCCCCTCGCCGCTCAGTCCCGGGCCCGGGCCGAACAGGGCCGCCGCGCCCAGGGCGGCGGCCGCCGCGGCCAGCGCGATGCGGCGCGACGGTCCGGCTCCGGCGGGGACGACGCCGGCCGCCCCCGTCGTCCTGTTCGGCACGTTCCCGTCTCCTTCGCCATCGCACTGCGGCGAGACGCGTCGATCCTCCGGCCGGACGGTTCGGCCTTCATGAACGGCGAATGAGGAATTGTTCGTCTGCGCACGGGCGGGGAGGGACGGCCGTCCGGGCGTCACCGATCAAAAGGCGGCGGCCCGTGCCGCGTACGGTCTCGATGCGCTGCCCGCCGAGCTTTTCGCGCAGCGCGCATTTATACGCCCACGATATTGGAGCCGGAATCGGCATCGTAGCCCCGCACCTGCGGCACCGCCCTCCGGTGCGAATGACGGGCTTTCGTCAGCGGGCCAGGCCGGCGTGCAGGCTGATGGCGTAGGCGGGGCCCGGGTTGGTCAGCTCGTGCGCGCGGGCGGCGCCGCGCACCCGCACCCGGTTGGCGCGCAGCGGGCGCTCGGTCACGCCGTCGGCGGAGATCGACACCTCGGCCAGCTCGCCGGCCAGCAGGGTGCTCACCTCGACGCCGTCGTGCCCGTGCACGTCGGTGCGGTAACCGGGCGGCCAGGTGGTCAGCCAGAGCCGGACGCCGTCGCCGCCGTCCAGCGGCACCCGCACCGGACGGTTCGGCTCGAACCGCACCAGGTGCCACCACTCGGCGGGGCGGGCGGCGAGCTCGCCGACGCGCGCGGCCAGCTGGCCGACCGTCGGGGGGCGGGGGGCGATCGCGCGTCCGTGCGGGTCGTCCAGCCCGCGCATCGTCAGATCGGGAACCATGTCGAGGTTCACGGAACGTCCTTCGTGATCAGCAGAAGAGCGCCGGAGTCGGCGGAAGAGATCGAGAAAGAGATCGAGAAGAGGCCGCTGAGATCAGCGACAACACGAAGGACACAGACACAGCGCGCTGGCCACGCGGCGCAGGGCCACGGGGCTGCCGAGGAAGGATCGCGCTGGCATGGCACCTAGAACACCGTCGCCGGGGATGCGTTGTCAAGTCGATCGCCGGATTCCCCGCGTTCACTGAGCCGTCACGCCCGGGCCCGGCAACGTATCCGGAGAACCGGCACCATGCGGCCCGTTGGACGAACCTAGAACCATGGAGCGACGGATGGTGCTCGACCGGCGGACTGTGCTGCGCGGAGGTCTGCTCACCGGCGGCGGGGCGGCGCTCGGCCTGCTGTGCGGCGGCGGAACGGCGGCGGCCGCCGCCCCGGCCCTGCTGCGGGCCCGGCCGCGCCTGACCCACGGCGTCCAGAGCGGCGACGTCACCGCCCACGAGGCCGTCGTGTGGGCCCGGTCCGACCGGCCCGCGCGCATGATCGTCGAGATCGGCCGCCGTCCCGACCTGCGGGACGCCCGGACCGTCCGCGGCCCCCTGCTCACCCCCCGCACCGACCTGACCGGCAAGACGCTGCTGCGCGGCCTGCCCTCCGGGGAGCAGCTGCACTACCGGGTCCGGCTGGCCGACCCCGACCGCCACGGGCTGCTGTCCGAGCCCGTCGTGGGCCGCCTGCGCACCGCCCCGCGCGCCCGCGCCGACATCTCGTTCGTCTGGTCGGGCGACCTGGCGGGCCAGGGCTGGGGCATCAACCCGGACTTCGGCGGCTACCGGATCTTCAACGCGATGGCCGCCGCCGACCCCGACTTCTTCCTGTGCAGCGGCGACTACGTGTACGCCGACGGGCTGCTCGCCGAGACCGTGCCCCTGCCCGACGGCCGCACCTGGCGCAACGTCGTCACCCCCGAGAAGACCAAGGTGGCCGAGACGCTGGCCGAATTCCGCGGCCAGTTCCGCTACAACCTGGAGGACGCCGCGCTGCGCGCGTTCAACGCCCGCGTCCCGATGATCTACCAGTGGGACGACCACGAGGTCGCCAACAACTGGTACCCCGGGGAGATCCTCGACCTGCCGCAGTACACCGAGAAGCGCGTGGACGTCCTGGCCGCCCGCGCCCGCCGCGCCGCCCTGGAGTACATGCCGGTCCGCGGCGACCGGGTGTACCGGAAGCTGTCGTACGGGCCGCTGCTGGACGTGTTCGTCCTCGACATGCGCTCCCACCGCGACCGCAACGGCCCCGGCACGTCCCCCGCCCAGCGCGCCGGCATCCTCGGCGCCGAGCAGGTCGCCTGGCTCAAGCGCGAGCTGCGCGCCTCCCGCGCGGTGTGGAAGGTCATCGCCTCCGACATGCCGCTCGGCCTGGTCATCCCGGACGGCGACGCCATCGAGGGCGTCGCCCAGGGCGACGGCAGGGCCCCGCTCGGCCGGGAACGCGAGATCGCCGACCTGCTCTCGTACGCCAAGCGGCACCGGGTCCGCAACATGGTGTGGCTGACGGCGGACGTCCACTACACCGCCGCCCACTACTACGACCCCGGCAAGGCGTCCTTCACCGACTTCGACCCGTTCTGGGAGTTCGTGTCGGGCCCCCTGAACGCCGGCGGCTTCGGCCCCAACGCACTGGACGGCACGTTCGGCCCGCAGGTGAAGTTCCAGAAGACGCCGCCGCGCGCCAACACCTCCCCCGCCGAGGGCTACCAGTTCTTCGGCCAGGTCGAGATCGACGGCCGGTCGGCGGCACTCACCGTCCACCTGCGCGACCTGGACGGCGCGTCGCTGTACTCCGTCAATCTCAACCCGCGGCGCTAGGCGACGCGTCCGCCCCCGGCCACCCGCCCGTGCGGCTAGTCGAGGCGGGTGGCGGCGGCCGTCTCGGGAGCGGTCGACAGTTCGGGGAGGTGGGCCGTCCCGCCGGCCACGACGCGCCAGTCCTCGCCGCCCGAGCGCCGCAGTTCGACGATCGTGCCGTTGGGGACGTAGCACACGCCGTCGAAGTGCCTGAAGGTCCGCATGTCCGCGGCGCTCGGGTCGGTCACCCCGGTCAGCAGCGTCCACATCACGGTCTTGATGAAGAGGCCATGGCTGAACACCGCGATCGGGCCGTCGACCGGGTGGTGCGCGGCGCGGTCCAGGAACGCGCGGGCACGGGCGATGACCGCCTTGAACGACTCCCCGTTCCCGCCGTTGACGTAAGCGGGGTCGCACCTCTGCCAGTAGGCGTCGCTGTGAGGCCGCCGCTGCTCGGCGGTGGTCTGCGGGGCGTGCAGGCGTCCCAGGTAAGTGAACTCCTGAACCGGCCACTCCTCGTAGGCGACGTCGGGGAACCGTTCGACGGTCGCCCGGGCCGTCTGCCGTGCGCGGACGAACGGCGAGCTGACGATGAGGGCGGGCGACTCGGGGAGCTGCGCGGCCACCCGTTCGGCCTGTCGCCGTCCGAGCGCGGTGAGCGGGGCCGCCGCCGGGCCGTTCGTGGGAAGCCCCGCGTTCGACTCGCTCTCCCCGTGCCTGACCAACCACACCCGTCGTGTCGCCATGCCGCCAGGGTGACACAAGGCCGCGGTGGTCGAACGCCGGACGCTCGGCGAAGCCGCCCCATTTCCGAATTGACCACAGTCACCCCTCCGGAAAGCCACTTCGATCGGCTATCAGAACCCGCGAATGCAACTGAATGAATTCTTGGCTTTGCCGCCGTAAGCTCGCAGGTCAACAAGTGTCGGCCCCGCGCACGCGGGGATGGCCCTTGCAGTGACGTGCGTCACGGCGTCGGGCGGCCCGTCGGCCCCGCGCACGCGGGGATGGCCCCATCTCGTTCAGGTGATGCACGCGCAGCTTGTCGTCGGCCCCGCGCACGCGGGGATGGCCCGCAGTTGCAGCCAGCGAGATCGCCGTGATCAGCGTCGGCCCTGCGCACGCGGGGATGGCCCGGTCTTCGACGACCGCGCCGCGGAGGACTGGCCGTCGGCCCTGTCCACGCGGCGATGCTCCGATGTAGCTCCTCGCAGGGTCGCGCATGATCGCGTCAGCCCCACGCACGCGGGGATGGTCCCCGCAGCTCGGCCACCCAGAACGCGGTGCACACGTCGGCCCCGCGCACGCGGGGGTGTGGGAACGCGGCTGAGGGTGTGTCTAGGACGCGTTCCAGTCGGTGCTGCGGCCCAGGTAGGTCAGGGGGCCGGGGTCGGGGACTGGGATCTCGTGGAATCCCAGCCGGTCGTAGAAGGCGCGGGCCGGGGTATTGGCGGTGACCATGGCGAGGTGGACGTTCGCCACGCCCTTGCGGCGCAGCGCGTCGAGGAACGTGCGCATCAGGGCGCGGCCGTGGCCCTGCCGCTGGTAGGCGGGCAGCAGGTCGATGTGCAGGTGGGCCGGATAGTCCTCCACTTCGGGCACCAGCATGCGCTCGGGATGGTGCATCAGGTCGATCATCTCTTCGCTGGGCGTCGACGGAGGACCGTCGGGGAGCGGGAAGCGGTCCACGAGGGTCGGCAGCCACGACGCGCGGAACGCCTCGACGAACGCGGCGGTGTCGGCCGTGCCGAGGATGTAGCCGACGGCGCGTTCGCCGTTGTCGAGGACGAAGGCCAGGTCCGGTTCGAGGTGGAGGTACGGCCCGGCGAAGATGCTCGGCATCAGGTCCGGGTCGGGGTAGATGTGCCGCGAGTCCCCTCCCAGGTGGGCGGTGCGCACGCAGACGTCGTACACGGCGGCGCGGTCGCCGGGACGGTAGGGCCGGATGACGGGTGGTCTGCTCACCGGGTCATCATCGCCTGGCTGGGAGCGCTCCCACAAGAGACGCACCGCCACGGGCGGCGTCCCCGGTCACCGGAGCGCGACCGCGAACAGGGCTTCGAGGGCGCGGAGGATGGTCACCACCGCGACCGTCGTGACCACCGTGGCCGTCGCGGTCCGCGCGATCTCCCTGGACGCGTGGAGAAGGCGGGAGACCGCGCCGTCCGGCCCCAGGAGCTCGTCCTCGTCGTAATAGATCAAGAAGCGCGGGGTGCTGCGTGAGTCGTCGGGCATCTCGGACGCATCCCCCAAGAGACGTCGGCGTCAGGAAGACGCGTGGGTCCGGTCAATGGTTGACAACGCGTCAGGCCCCTGTCGGGCGATGAGTGCGGAGGGTCGCGGGTTCGCCTCCGGGGCGAGGCGTCACCGTCGTTTCAACGGCGGGCAAATTGACGCGGGCGGGGTCTGGTACAGGGGTGACGCCTCGGCTTACGTTCATAAGGTCGCCTTCTCCGACGGCCGGAGGTGACCCCACGATGCCGTGGCCGGTCCAACGTGGTCCTCCCAGGAGGGACGTCTTCCCGCCCCAACCGAGACGTCCCTGGGAGAAGGAATGACACGTGTCCGCGTCGAGGTCGACGGAGTGACGTACGAGGACGACGTCGAACCGCGCCTCTTGCTCGTCCACTACCTGCGCGACCGGTTGGGGAAGGTCGGCACCCCGATCGGCTGCGACACCACGAACTGCGGCGCCTGCACCGTCCTGCTGGACGGGGTGAGCGTCAAGAGCTGCTCCGTGCTGGCGGTGCAGGCCGACGGCCGTCAGGTCACGACGGTCGAAGGGCTGGGGATCGACGGGACGCTGCATCCGCTGCAGCGGGCCTTCCACGAGGAGCACGCGCTGCAGTGCGGCTTCTGCACCCCCGGCATGATCATGGCGGCGCTGGACCTGCTGCGGGAGAACGCCGCCCCGTCCGACGAGGAGATCCGCGAAGGGCTCGAGGGGAACCTGTGCCGCTGCACCGGCTACCAGAACATCGTCCGGGCGGTGCGCCGGGCGGCCCGTGAGATGCGCACCCCGGCGCAGGAGCGGGAGGTGACATCGTGACCGTCCAGGAGATCGGCACCCCGCGCCGGCGCGTCGAGGACGCGCGGCTGGTGACCGGCCGCACCCGCTGGACCGACAACATGCAGCCTCCTGGAACGCTTTACGTGGCGTTCCTGCGCAGCCCCATGGCGCACGCGCGGATCAATTCGGTGAACGTGTCGGCGGCCAAGTCCCGTCCGAACGTCGTGGCCGTGCTGACCGGCGCCGACTTCGCCGACGAACAGGGGTCGCTGCCGTGCGCGTGGCCCGTCACCGAGGACATGAAGCACCCCGCGCACCCGCCGATGGCCGTGGACGAGGTGCGGTACGTCGGCGAGCCGGTGGCGTGCGTGGTGGCCCGCGACCGGTACGCGGCCGCCGACGCGCTGGAGGCCATCGACGTCGACTACGAGCCGCTGCCGGCGGTCGTCGACATGGAGGAGGCGCTCAAGGAGGGGTCCCCTCTCGTCCACGAGGACCTGGGCACCAACAAGTGCTACACGTGGGTGTTCGAGAACGGCGACCTCGACGCGGCGATGCGCGACGCCCCCGTGGTGATCGAGCGCCGGTACGTGCAGCAGCGGCTCATCCCGACGGCCATGGAGCCGCGGGCCGTGCTGTGCGTGCCGGAGGGCGACGACTTCACGGTCTACTCGGCCACGCAGATCCCGCACATCCTTCGGTTGATGCTGGCGACGGTCACCGGGATCCCCGAGCACCGGCTGCGCGTCGTGGCCCCCGACGTGGGCGGCGGCTTCGGCTCCAAGCTGCAGGTGTACGGGGAGGAGGTGCTGTGCCTGCTGCTGGCCAGGCGGCTGGGCCGCCCGGTCAAGTGGACCGAGTCGCGCAGCGAAGGGAACATGGCCGTCCACCACGGCCGCGACCAGATCCAGCGGCTGCGGCTGGCCGCCGACCGCGACGGGCGCATCCGCGGGTTGAAGGTCGACCTGCTCGCCGACATGGGCGCGTACCTGATGCTGGTCACGCCGGGCATCCCGCTGCTGGGCGCGTTCATGTTCAACGGCATCTACAAGATGGACGCCTACTCGTTCACCTGCACGGGCGTGTTCACGACGAAGACGCCGACGGACGCCTACCGGGGCGCGGGCCGTCCGGAGGCGACGTTCGCGATCGAGCGGCTGATGGACGAGCTGGCGGCCGAGCTGGGCCTGGACCCGATCGAGGTGCGGCGCCGCAACTGGATCCGGCACGAGGAGTTCCCCTACGAGACGGTCGCCGGGCTCACCTACGACTCCGGCCACTACGAGGCGGCCACGGACAAGGCGCTCCAGCTGTTCGAGTACGACAAGCTGCGGGCCGAGCAGGCCGACCGGCGCGAGCGGCGCGATCCGGTGCAGCTCGGCATCGGGGTGTCGACGTACACGGAGATGTGCGGCCTGGCGCCGTCGCGGGTGCTGGGGTCGCTGTCGTACGGCGCCGGCGGCTGGGAGCACGCGTCGGTGCGGGTGCTGCCGTCCGGCAAGGTCGAGGTGGTCACCGGGTCGTCCGCGCACGGCCAGGGCCACGAGACCGCGTGGGCGCAGATCGCCGCCGACCGGCTCGGGGTGCCGTTCGAGGACGTCAAGGTGCTGCACGGTGACACCGCGGTGTCTCCCAAGGGCATGGACACCTACGGGTCGCGGTCGCTGGCGGTCGGCGGCGTCGCGCTGTACGGCGCCTGCGACAAGGTGATCGACAAGGCCCGGAAGGTCGCCGCGCACCTGCTGGAGGCCGACGAGAACGACCTGGAGTTCTCCGGCGGGCGCTTCCACGTGAAGGGCGTGGCCGAACAGGGGCGCACGCTCCAGGAGGTGGCCGCGGCCGCGTTCGCCGCGCACGACCTGCCCGAGGGCCTGGAGCCGTCGCTGGACGCCGAGGTCACCTACGACCCCGACAACTTCTCCTTCCCGCACGGCACGCACCTGTGCGCCGCCGAGGTCGACACCGAGACGGGCATGGTGCGGCTGCGCACGTACGTGGCCGTGGACGACGTCGGCAAGGTCGTCAATCCGCTGATCGTCGAGGGGCAGGTGCACGGCGGGCTCGCCCAGGGCATCGCGCAGGCCCTCTACGAGGAGGCCGTGTACGACGCGGAGGGCAACCTGACCACCACGACGATGGCGGACTACCTGGTGCCGTCGGCGGCGGACCTCCCCGAGTTCACCACCGACCGCACCGAGACCCCGGCGACGTCCAACCCGCTGGGGGTCAAGGGCGTGGGCGAGGCCGGGACGATCGCGTCCACGCCCGCGGTGGTCAACGCGATCGTCGACGCGCTGCGCCCCTACGGCGTGCGGGACGTGCCGATGCCGTGCACGCCCGAACGGGTGTGGCGGGCGCTGCAGGGCGACGGCGCGCCGGAGGGCGGTCCGCAGCCGGGCGCCGCCGGCGGGCTCGGCTCGGTGCAGGGAGGTGACGCGCAATGATCCCGGCGGCGTTCGACTACGCGCGGCCGACGACGGTCGAGGAGGCGTGCGCGGCGCTGGCCGACGCGGGCGAGGACGCCAAGGTGCTCGCGGGCGGGCAGAGCCTGATGCCGCTGCTGCGGCTGCGGCTGGCCTACCCGGACGCGCTCATCGACCTCGACCGGGTGGAGGCTTTGCGAGAGATCCGCGACGAGGGCGACGCGCTGTTCATCGGCGCCATGGCGACGCACCACCAGGTGATGAGGGACCCCCTGGTCCGCGAGCACGCCCCGCTGATCGCCAAGGCGACCGCGACGGTCGCGGACCCGGCGGTGCGGCACCGCGGCACGTTCGGCGGGGCGCTGGCGCACGCCGACCCCGCCGGGGACCTGCCCGCGGTGGCGCTGGCGCTGGACGCGGAGTTCGCGGCGGTCTCGGCGGAGCGCGGCGAACGGCGGATGCCGGCGGCGGAGTTCTTCGTCGACTGGATGACCTCGGCGCTGGAGCCCGACGAGATCCTCGTCGGGGTGCGCGTGCCCAAGCTGGGCGCGGGCTGGGGCGTCCACTATGAGAAGTTCCACCGCACGGCGCAGGCGTGGGCGATCGTCGGGGTCGCGTGCGCGGTCCGGCGCGGGCAGGACGGCGTGGAGGAGGCGCGGGTCGCGCTGACCAACATGGGCCCGACGCCGGTGCGGGCCACCGAGGTGGAGCGGTCCCTCCAGGGCCGCGCGGCCTCGGAGGACGCGTTCAAGGAGGCCGCGCAACGGGCCGCCGAGGGCACGTCCCCGCCCGGCGACCTGCACGGTTCGTCCGAGTACCGCGCGCATCTGGCGCGCGTCCTGACCGCTCGGGCCCTGACCGCCGCCGCGGCCGGCTGACGCTCTCGGGGACGGCCGGCGCGCGCCGGCCGTCCCCGACCGCCGCGTTGATCGCGCCTGCGCGAGGCGGCGCGCTTGGACGGCGCGCCCCGGGGTATGCGGTCGGGCATCCGACGGCGCCCTCGGGCCCCGGGCTCAGTCGCGGAGGGGGCCCGCTGGCGTTGGCGCGGCGGGCGGTCGTAAGGTCACGGACGAGGCCCTTACACGCGCCCCCGAACGAAAGGGACCGGGATCATGGAGCTCGACCACGAATTCGCCGTTCCCGTTCCGGTGGACGAGGCCTGGTCGGTGCTGCTCGACGTGGAGCGGGTGGCCCAGTGCGTGCCGGGCGCGACCCTGGACTCGGCCGAGGGCGGGGAGTACACCGGACGGCTGCGGGTCCGGGTCGGCGCCATGACCGTCACCTACCGCGGCACCGCGCGGATCGTGGCGGCGGACGAGTCGGCGCGCACGGTCACGATCGAGGCGTCCGGCAAGGAGGCCCGCGGCTCGGGCACCGCCTCGGCGACCGTCCAGGCGCGGCTGCACCCCGTGCCCGGCGACGGGGAGGGAGCCGCGGGCACCACGCGCGTCACCGTGCACACCAAGCTCAACGTGACCGGCCGTCCGGCGCAGTTCGGCCGCAACATCCTGGCCGAGGTGGGCGCCAAGCTGATCGGGCGGTTCGCCAAGGCGCTGGCCGAGGAGCTGGAGTCCTCCCGGCAGGGCGACGGGGCGGACGCCGGGGCCGAGGACGTCGTCGACCAGCAGGGCGCCGCCGAGGCGGCGCGGGAGCAGACGCAGGAGGCGGCGGCCCCAGCGCCCGAGGCCGCGCCCGCGTCGAAGGAAGAGGCCGCCCCGCAGGAGCAGGCGCAGCAGGACGCCGCGCCACAGGAACGGCCCGCGCAGGAGGAGCAGGAGGCGCAGCAGGAGCAGCCCGCGCAGGAGGACGCGGCGCCCGTGCCGCAGCAGCGGCCGCCGTCGGAGGCCGGCCGGGAGCGTCCCCTGAAGGCGGTGGGCGCGCCGCGGCGCCGCGAGCAGGAGCCGATCGACCTGCTGGAGGTGGCGGGGCCGTCGGTGGCCAAGCGGGCCCTGCCCGCGGTCGCGGTCGTGGCCGCCGGGCTGCTGGCCGTCCGGCTCCTCAGGCGCCGCCGCGCACGCGGCCGCCGCTAGCGCGGTCGCCGACGGCGGGGGCGGCGGGGGCGTCGCGCTTCGGCACGAACGCCAGCGCGGCCGCCAGCGCGCCGAACGGGACGGCGGGCAGCACGTACCGGTAGTCGAAGTCCGCGGTGGCGGCCGGGACGACCAGCAGCCCCGCCGACACCAGCCACGGCAGCAGGGCGCGGCGCCGCGCACCGCGCCGCGCCGCCATGCCCGCCGCCGCGACGGCCAGCACGGCGCCGAGCCCGATGCCCGGCAGGTACACGCGGTCCTGGTAGAAGCGCATCCACCCGGCGTACGGCTCGACGACCCGGCGGGGCCCGGCCGCGTGGGCGTAGGGGCGGGCGACCTTGGCCTGGCGCTTGCTGAGGCGGGCCGTCCGGTCCGGGAACTCGTACTTGCGGAACGTCGACAGCCGCGGGTAGACGGTGCGCTTCCACCAGAAGGCGCGGAGCGTGTCGCGGACGACGACGCGGGCGTAGTCCAGCGGCTGCGCGCGGATCGCGGCCCACGCGAACTCGCCCGCCCGCCGGTTGGCGCCCATCTTGCCGCCGGGCAGCCGGGCGAACGGCGAGCGGTCGGTCCACAGCGCCGCGTACGCGGGCGAGACGCCCTCCGGCGGCTCGCGCGGGCACAGGTCGCGCAGCTCGGGACGCGGTTTGATGATCGAGCAGTCGGCGAACTCCGCGGTGCGGCTGTAGAGGAACACCTTCTCGGTGCCGGTCAGCGCGAACCGCCCGTGCACGGCCTTGAACCACGTCGCGTACAGCAGCAGGGGGAGCGCGAACGCGGCGATCAGCGCGGCGGCGGGCGCCGCCCGCGGCCGCCGGGCCGGTCCGCCGGCGACGAGCCACACCAGCACGATCGCCAGCAGCGGCAGGCCGGCGGAGCGGGTGGTGCCGGCCAGCCCGAGCAGCAGCCCCGCGGCCGCCGCCGTCCACACGCCGACCCGCGCGTTCCACAGCAGCGCGGTGATCGCGGCGACGAGCAGGAACGTGAAGAGGGTCTCCGACAGCAGCAGGTGCTCGAGCTGGATCTGGTACCCGTCGAACAGCACCGGCAGGGCGACCGCCGCGCCCAGCAGCCCCGGCCGCAGCGGGCGGTCGGGCCAGGCCGCCCGCGCGTGCCGCCAGACCAGCGCGTACAGCAGGACCGCGGTCAGCAACCCGAACAGGTGCTGGACCGCGACCACCGCCGCCAGGCTGTGCAGCGGACGCAGCGCCAGCAGCATGACCCCGTACGCGCTCGCCCGGGTGATCGACGGCTCCAGGGTGAGGGCCACCCGCAGGTAGCCGACCGAGTCGCCGAACCACAGGGCCGTGGGGTAGCCGAGCATCGCGACCGCCCGCACCGCGAGGGCCAGGGCGAGCGCGACGCCGATCGGCCAGTGCCGCCGCGCCGCCCGGTCGATCGCGTCCATCCGCCGCCCCCTCACGGTCAGGGGTGAGGACTGTTCCCGAAATGGGAGGGTACGTCCCCTTCCGGCGGACCAAAACGCCGTCAACCCCGGCGCGTCCCGTGGCCGCGGGCCGCGGGTTTGGCATGCGCTGGTGCGGTGGACACCATCGAGATTCAACGGGTCGTCGCGATCGAAGACGACAACTGGTGGTACCGCGAGCGCCGCGGGATCGTCGCGCGGGAGCTGCGCCGGATCGGCGTCCCGGGAACCGCCGTGGACATCGGCGCCGCGGGCGGCGGCAACACCAAGGTCCTGATGGAGCACGGCTGGCAGGCCGTGGCGGTCGACTCCGCCCCCGCCGCGGTGGACCTGTGCCTGGCGCAGGGCATCACGGCCTACCTGGGCGACGCCCGGTTCCTGCCGCTGCCGTCCGCGACGTACGACCTGGCGCTGGCGCTGAACGTGCTGGAACACGTGGAGGACGACCGCGCCGCCGCGGCGGAGATCGCCCGGGTGCTGCGGCCCGGCGGGACCGCGCTGGTCTCCGTGCCGTGCGACATGTCCCTGTGGTCGGCGCACGACGTGGCGCTGGGCCGCGTCCGCCGCTACGCCAAGGCGGATCTGGCCGGGGTGCTGGAGGGCGCCGGGCTGCGCGTGGAGCGGCTGTGGAACTGCAATGTCCTGCTCCGCCCGCTGGTGCGGTGGCGGCGGCACCGCGCCCGGTACTGCGAGGACATGGCGGACGCGCCGCCCATCGTGAACGAGCTGCTGAGCCTGGTCAGCGCCGTGGAGCGGCGGCTTCCGGTCAAGTCGTGGCCGGGCGTCACGCTGTTCGCCCGCGCCTACCGCGCCGATTAGCCAACGCCGACCAGCCCGCGCCGACCAGCGGCCGATCGACCGCCGCGGGCCGGGCCCGGGAGGACGCGCCCGCCGGGCCCGGCCCGCGCGGCTCAGCCGAACACGCGGTCCACGACGCGGGCGGTGGCCCCGCCGTCGTCGAGGGCGCAGTGCCGGTCGGTGAACGCCCGGTAGGCGTCGGCGTGCTCCTCGACGACGCGGTCGATGTCCCGCAGCGCCGCGATCACCTCGTCGCCGGTGCGCAGCAGCGGGCCGGGCGCGTCGGACTCGAAGTCGAAGTAGAAGCCGCGCAGCTCGTCCCGGTAGCTCTCCAGGTCGTAGGTGAAGAACAGCATGGGCCGCCGCGTGATGGCGAAGTCGAACATGACCGACGAGTAGTCGGTGACGAGCACGTCGGTGATCAGCAGGAGCTCCTGCATCTGCGGGTAGACCGACACGTCGAAGACGAAGTCGCGGCCGACCTCCGGCACCCGGTCGACGATGTGGGGATGGCGGCGGACCAGCACGACGTGGTCCTCGCCCAGTTCGGCCTGCATGCGGCGCAGGTCGAGCTTGAGGTCGAGGCGGTAGCGGCCGCGGGTGTAGAACTTGTCGTCGCGCCACGTCGGCGCGTACAGGATGACCTTGCGGCCCTCGGGCACGCCGATCCGCTGCCGGACGGCACGGGCGATCTCGTCGCGGTCCTCGGCGAAGAACAGGTCGTTGCGCGGGTAGCCGGTCTCCAGCACCTCGCCCTCGAACCGGAACGCCCGCCGCATGATCGGCGTGCACCACGGGCTCGGCGAGACGAGGTAGTCCCACTGCTCGACCTCCAGGGCCAGCCGCTCGTGGTAGTCGCGCGTGGCGAACCGCACCCGCTCGATGTCGAACCCGATGCGCTTGAGCGTGGCGCCGTGCCAGGTCTGCAGCACCGTCTGGCCCGGACGGCGGCGGAACCACCACGGCAGGTGGCTGTTGACGACGACGTATTTCGAGCACGCCAGGGCCTCGACGTATTCGCGGCCGCCCCGCCGCACCGGCGTGATGCCCTCCGGCAGCTCCACCTGCCCGTCCCGGACGCTCCACACGAACTCCAGCCCGGCGTCGCGGCGCCGCAGCTCCTCCAGGATCGCCCGGGGGCTGTCGGAGTACTGGCGGCCGTAGTAGCTCTCGAAGAAGACCTGCGGCCGCAGCGGCTGCTCGCACAGCTCGGGGTAGACGCGTTCGGTGAGCAGGCGCTGCCCCTTGCGGCTGCGCTCCTCGGGGGTCAGGTCGCCGTTGACGCGCAGCAGCGGCGTCAGCTCCTTGGTGACGTCCATGTGCAGGGTGCGGCCGTCGCGGGTCCGCGTCAGCGGGAACATCGTCCGCAGCGCGTTGCCGACCTGGATCGGCGCGTCGCGCGTGCCGCCGTCGCGGGTGAGCCGCAGGTACATCTGGTACCGGCCCTTGGGCAGCGGCAGCGTCCCGGCCAGGGACCGCACGCGCCACGGGTCCAGCTCGGCCTCGAAGCGGCCGTCGTCGCGCGTCAGCGGGAACACGCGCTCTTCGACGCGGCCCCCGGCGCGCAGCACCAGGCCGGCGGGCAGTTCGGCGCGGGAGGGCAGCTCGCCGGCGATGCGCAGCGGCCCGTCCGGCTCCCACTCCAGCACGTCCAGCACCGGCCGGACGGCCCGTTCGTGGATCTCCAGGTGGCCGCTCTTGGTCCGGACGGCGGCGACCTCCCGGTCGCCGCCCGCCTCGTGCCGCAGCAGCCGCGACACCTCCGGCAGGATCAGCGGGGTGCGGGTGCCGTCCGAGCCGACCAGCTCGACGGCCCACTGCGTGGTGTCGCCGAACGCCGCGGCCTCCGGGCTGCCGGCCGGGAACCCGGGGGACGGCACGGGTGCCTCGAAGTCGCGCATCGGCATGCGCGCGGTGAAGCCCGTCCCGTCCGGGTGGCGGGTGAGGGGGTAGCGGCGCGGCGCGCAGCCCGGCCAGCGGGTGGCGAGCAGGTGGCTGCCCCACAGCAGGCCCGTGGGCGCCTCGCAGGTCAGCTCGAGGGCGCCGTCCGCCGGCCGCATGTCCGTCACGATCACGGCGTCGTCGCCGGTGCGCAGGACGAACCGGCCGCCCTTGGCCCACTCGGGCCGCACCCATACCTCGCCGACGCGGCGCGCCTCCAGCCGCCGGGCGGCCGCCGACGGCCTGCTCAGCTCCTCCCGCCGGAAGATGCCGCGGTTGTGGATCCACAGCTCGACGTGCCAGGACGAGCCCTTGCCCAGCAGCTTGGCCGGGTCGATGACGATGCGGTAGCCGCTCCAGTCGGCCCCGTCGTCGTCGCCGGCCCGGTCGACGGTGGTGAGCCGCAGCGGCAGGCGCTGCCCGGTCTCCTCCGACACCAGCCAGGCCAGCAGCTGCTGCTGCCAGCGCTTGCGGGGCGGCAGGTACCGCAGCTTGGCGCGTCCTTCGACGACGAGCCGGTCCCCGTTCCAGCCGACCGCGTCGACCTTCTGACGCACCTGCAGCTCCTCGTCGAGCCGGTAGACGTGGTCCGGCACGCCGACGCGCGGGTCGTTGAGGAACGGGTAGTCGCCGTAGAAGCGGACGCCGCGCCGCACCACGCCCGCGTCCGCCATCTCCCGGCTCTTTTCGAAGGTGAGCACCTCCAGCAGCTCGGGCAGCATGCGCCGCTCCACCAGGTGCCACTTGAGCCGCTCGATCGCGCGCAGGCCGCCGACGATGTCCGGGTCGCAGTCGCGCAGGTAGGCCCCGGCCAGGTCGAGGAACCGCTGCCGGTAGGCGTCGTCGCCCTCGTCCAGCGCCTGCAGGAAGAGCCGCAGGTCGTCGGAGAGGACGACGCGGTCCCAGAGGCGCTTCTGTTCCGGCATGCCGCGGTCGAGCAGGAACCGGCCGACCGCCCGCACCGCCTGCACGCGGTGCTCCAGGACGCTGCCCTCGGGGCCGTTGCGGGTGAGGGAGCGGTCCTCCCCGGGATGGACGCGCCACAGGTAGACGGGGGCCTCCAGCACGTCCACGGCGTCGGCCAGGTGGTGCGCGGTGATCGCGATCAGGCTGTCGTCGTGGAGCGCGCCGCGGGGGAATTCCAGCCCTTGGGCGTCCCAGAACGAGCGGCGCCACAGCTTGTTGGTGACCATCCGGTCGACCAGCAGGTCCTCGTGCCGGGTGACGTGCGTGCGCCGGACGGTGTCGCGGAACGTGCGGCGCAGCGTCGGCGCCTGGCGGGCGCCGTCGGCGTCGAAGCGGTGCACGTTGCCGGTCGCGAAGTCCGCGCCGGTCTCCTGCAGGCTCGCCAGCAGGTACTCCAGGGCGTACGGGGGGAGCATGTCGTCGCCGTCGACGAACGCCAGGAACTCGCCCGACGTCTCGGCGAGCCCCGCGTTGCGGGCCGCGCCCAGCCCCTGGTGCTCCCGCGTGATCACGCGGAACCGGGGATCGTCGGCGGCGAACTTGGCGGCGATGCGCCCGCTGTCGTCGGCGGAGCCGTCGTCGACGACGACGACCTCCAGGTCCCGATGCGTCTGCGCGGCCAGCGACCGCAGGCAGGCGTCCAGGTAGGGCGCGACGTCGTAGGCGGGCACCACGAGACTGATCGTCGGAGCCAATTGCGCTCTCCCGTGCTGTACGGCGAAGGGCCGGGCGTGTCGGGGAATGTCGGACGGCGACCGGGCCGGCCCCCGCGGCATGAGCCGAGGGCGCGCACGTCGCCACGCGACCAAGCATGAACGCGGGTCCCAGCCGACCCGGCGTCTTTCGCGATACCTGGACCGTCGTCTGACGCAGACTTGACCTCGGCCTGGCCGTCCCACGAGGAGCGGCGGGCGCGCCGGGCGGGGACGTCAGCTCGCGGCGCGCGCCGGCGTCGTGTCGTGCCGCCCCGTTTCGCGGCGTTCCGCCGCGCTCCGGCCCGTCGCGTCCTGCCCGGTCGCGCGCGCGGGCGGGCCGTCCGGGTGGACGCGGACCCTGGTGCCCGCGTCGGCGACGGCGGCGCGCACGCTGCGGGCGAGCGCCTCGAACTCCTCCCCGCGCGGGGACGTGGCGCGGAAGGCCAGGCCGATGCGCCGGTACGGGGCGGGGTCGGCGAACCGGTGCAGGGTCAGGCCGGGCGCGCGGCGCGTCTCCACCGGCAGCGCGGTCTCCGGGACGAGGGTGACGCCCAGCCCGCCCGATACCAGCTGCACCAGCGTGGCCAGGCTGGTCGCGTACGTCGCGGCGGCGGCCCGCGCGCCGACCTCGCGGCACACGTCGAGCGCCTGGTCCCGCAGGCAGTGCCCCTCGTTGAGCAGGATCACGTCGAGGTCCCGCAGCGCCTTGAGCTGCAGCGGGGCGTCGCCGGGCAGCCTCCGGCAGGCCGGGGCGACCAGCACGAAGTCCTCGTCGTAGAGCGGCAGCTCGACCAGGCCCGGGACGGGCGCGGGCAGGGCGAGCAGCACCACGTCCAGCCGTCCGGCCACCAGCTCGCCGACGATGTGGTCGGTCTGCTCCTCGTGGACCGACAGCTCCAGCTCGGGGTACTCCTCGGCCAGCCGGGGCAGCATCACCGGCAGCAGGTAGGGCGCCACGGTGGGGATCACGCCGACCCGCAGCGGCCCGACCAGCGGCCCCCGGACCGCCTGCACCTCTTCGACGAGCCGGTCCAGTTCGGCCAGCACCAGCTCGGCCCGCCGCGCCACCCGCTCGCCCGCGGGGGTCAGCAGCACCCGGCGGGTGGTACGTTCCACCAGCCGTGTGCGGAGCGTGTCCTCCAGCGCCGCCACGGCCCCGGACAGCGCGGGCTGGCTCATCCGCAGAGCCGCCGCCGCGTCCCGGAAATGCAGGTGCTCGGCGAGCGCGAGGAACGCCCTGAGCTGGGCGATCGTCGGCCTGCTGATGGTGGTCTCCCGTCGGTCCGCCGGTCAGGGACGCTACGAGCTTACCCGTCACCCTGCGTGACCTCTCTCACATCCCCCCCGGTGGGAACCGGCACGGCGCAGCCCGAAAACGACGATCCAGCGCGCCGCGCCGACCCGCGAATGCGTTCATTGTTCGACTTCACGCTGAGTGTCGGGACACGCGCATTGTTTCAGGCAGGTTTCCACTAAACTTCGCGCGAAGCTTCGGTGGTGACGCGGCGCGTTCCGGGTGTGATATCGGTCATCCCGCCGTCGCGGCGGCGTCCGCCCCGCCCCTCCGAAAGCATCTCCTATCAGGGCTTCCGTCAATTGATAGTCTCTTCCTATCAGTGCGCTATGAACTGCTGATTTCTCTTCGGCCGGGTGCGTGCGGCACGCTAAGTGACACGCGCCCCCGAGTGGAACACGAGCCTCGGCGGCGCTCCCCGGAAACCCGTCCCGTGGTCGCACGGGGCGTTGTGAAGTCGCAAGCAAAGGAGCATGCGTGCTTACCGTCGGTGACCAGTTCCCGGAATACGAGCTGACCGCCTGCGTCTCGCTGGACCCTGACAACGCCTTCGAGACCATCAACCACAAGACCTACGAGGGCAAGTGGCGCGTGGTGTTCTTCTGGCCGAAGGACTTCACCTTCATCTGTCCCACCGAGATCGCCGAATTCGGCCGCCTGAACGGCGAGTTCGCCGACCGGGACGCCCAGGTCCTCGGCGCCTCGGTGGACAACGAGTACGTCCACTACGCCTGGCGCAAGGACCACCCGGACCTGCGCGAGCTGCCCTTCCCGATGCTGTCGGACGTCAAGCGGGAGCTGTGCTCGGCGCTCGGCATCCTCACCGACGAGGGCGTGGCGCAGCGCGCCACCTTCATCGTCGACCCCAACAACGAGATCCAGTTCGCGATGGTCACCGCGGGCTCGGTCGGCCGCAACGTCAAGGAGGTCCTGCGGGTCCTCGACGCCCTGCAGTCCGACGAGCTGTGCCCCTGCAACTGGAACAAGGGCGAGGCGACCCTCGACCCCAAGAAGCTGATGGCGGGCGCCTGAGCCTCCCGCTCTCGCTCGGGGGGCCGCCGTCCCCCGCGTGAACGACGCTCTCGGCGGCCGGGACGCGGCACCGCGCCCCGGCCGTCCGCTTGATCGAAAGGCACGTTCGTGAGCATCGACGCGCTGAAGAACGCCCTTCCGGGCTACGCCAAGGACATCAAGCTGAACCTGGGTTCGGTGACGTCCACCTCCCAGCTGACCGAGCAGCAGCTGTGGGGCACCGTCCTGGCCTGCGCCCTGGCCACCCGCAGCCGGCGGGTCATCGCCGAGGTGGCCGAGGAGGCGGCCGACAACCTGTCGGCCGAGGCGTTCGAGGCGGCCAAGGGGGCCGCCTCGATCATGGCCATGAACAACGTGTACTACCGCGCCACCCACCTGATCGGCGACGAGGCGTACGCCACCCTGCCCGCCAAGCTGCGGATGACGATCATCGGCCGGCCCGGCGTCGACAAGACCGACTTCGAGCTGTGGTGCCTGGCCGTGTCGGCGATCAACGGCTGCGGCCGCTGCCTGGAGTCGCACGAGAAAGTGCTGCGCGAGAGCGGCCTGTCCCGCGAGCTGATCCAGGAGGCGCTGCGCATCGCCGCCGTCGTCAACGCCACGGCCGCGACGCTGGACGCCGAGGAGGCCCTGGCCCCCGCCGCCGTCTGACACGGCGGCGCCGCACTGAACTCGGCGAGCGAGGCCCGGGTCACCCGCCCGGGCCTTCGCCGTATCCGGCCCCCGGGCCTCGCCCGCAGCCTTCGGCCGGGGACGACAGCGGGCGCCGCGCCGTCGTCACCGAGGCGGACGGGCCCCGAGCAGCGGATCGGGATGGGCGGCGACGAACGCGCGGGCGGCCTCGTCGAAGGCGCGGACCCGGTTGTTCTCGGCCGCGGCCCGCCAGACCAGCCTCCGTTCGCGCGGCAGCCCGTCCACGATCGGCACGTAGGCGATGTCGGGGCGGACGTCGTAGGTGCCCGCATGGGCGGGCACCGGGAACACGCCCTGGCCGGCACCGATGAGCGCCAGCATCTCCTGGACGGTCGCGAACGTCGGTCCGCGCTCGATGGGCCTGCCGGCGGGGGTCCGGGCCGGCACCAGGCTCTCGTCCATGTAGCCGGGCAGACCGGCGGGACGCAGCACCTTGTCGCGTGCGAAGTCCTCCAGCGTCACCGAGGCGCGCCGGGCGAAGGGATGCCCGGCCGGGACCGCCAGCACGGACGGCTCCGCGAACAGCACCGGGCCGCACACCATGTCCGGCTCCCTGACCGGCACCGGGACGAGCATCATGTCGCGCTCGCCGGACCGCAGCAGATCGAGGAAATCGCTGTAGCGGGCCTCGTGGATCTCGACCCGGCAGGCGGGGTGCTCGCGGCGGAAGTCCGCCGCCACCCGGTGCAGGAACCCGCCGACCGCGGTGCCGACGAAGCCGACCCGCAGCACCCCCTCCATCCCGCGTCCCGCCGCGATCGCGCGTTCGACGGCTCGCCGGATCTGCTCGTAGGCGGGACGCAGATCCTGCTCCAGGCGCGCCCCCACGGGCGTGAGCACGACGCGGCGGCTCGTCCGGTCGAACAGCCGCGTCCCGATCCGGCGCTCGAGCCTTCTGATCGTCTGGCTGACCCGCGCCGTGGACACGTTGAGGCGGGCGGCGGCGCGGCCGAAGTGCAGCTCCTCCGCGAGGGTCAGGAAGATCTCGATGTCGCGCTGCTCCACCGGTCCTCCCCGCACATCGTGAACCTTCAGGTTAACGATCGTTGCGGATCCGGGCATTGCCGCCGATCCTTCGCCCCTCGACCATGGAGACGTCCGCTCGTCGTCCCCCGCGCCCCCGAAGAACCGCGCCCCTGAGGAACTGCGCTCCCGAGGAATAAAGCCATGACGGCACATCCGTCGTATGACGCCCTCGCCCCGACGGCCGCCGGCTCCTCGCCGCTGGCCGACGCCGTGCTCGTGGCCGCGGCCATGAGCACCGGCATCGTCACGGGCGTGCTCTTCGTCTACGCCAACGCGGTCATGCCGGGGCTGCGCCGCACGGACGACCGGACGTTCGTCGGCGCCTTCCAGTCGATCGACCGGGCGATCGTCAACCCGCTGTTCCTGACGCTCTTCTTCGGCGCCCTGGTCCTCATCGCCGCGAGCGTCGCCCTCCACCTCGGCGCGGGCTCCCGCGCGGCCCTGCCCTGGCTCGTCGCCGCGCTCGCGCTCTACCTCGCGGTCGTGGTCATCACCCTCGCCGTGAACGTCCCGCTCAACGACGGCATCAAGGCCGCCGGGGACCCGGACCGCATCGGCGACCTCGCCGAGGTCCGCCGCGCCTTCGACGAGGCCCGGTGGGCGGCGTGGAACCTCGTCCGCACCCTCGCCTCCACGGCGGCGTTCGGGCTCCTGGTCACCGCGGCCCTCCTTTACGGCCACCGGAAGTGACGCCCGCCTCCGGGACGTGCGCCTTGAGGACGTGCGCCTTTAGGACGTGTGAAGGCCCGGGCGACGAGAGCACCCGGGCCTTCGCGCGTCGACGGGAGGTCACTCCCACTCGATGGTGCCGGGCGGCTTGCTGGTGATGTCGAGCGTCACGCGGTTGATCTCGCGGACCTCGTTGGTGATCCGCGTGGAGATCTTCTGCAGGACGTCGTACGGCAGCCGGGCCCAGTCGGCGGTCATGGCGTCCTCGCTGGTCACCGGGCGCAGCACCACCGGGTGGCCGTAGGTGCGGCCGTCGCCCTGCACGCCCACCGAGCGGACGTCGGCGAGCAGCACCACCGGGAACTGCCAGATGTCGCGGTCGAGCCCGGCCTTGGTCAGCTCCTCCCGGGCGATCGCGTCGGCCTCGCGCAGGATGTCCAGGCGCTCCCGGGTGACCGCGCCGATCACGCGGATGGCCAGGCCGGGGCCGGGGAACGGGTGCCGCCAGACGATCTCGGCGGGCAGGTCGAGCTGCTCGCCCAGCGCGCGCACCTCGTCCTTGAACAGCGTGCGCAGCGGCTCGACGAGGGTGAACTCCAGGTCCTCCGGCAGGCCGCCGACGTTGTGGTGCGACTTGATGTTGGCCGCTCCGGTGCCGCCGCCCGACTCCACCACGTCCGGGTAGAGCGTGCCCTGCACGAGGAACCGCACCGGCTCCTCGCCCGGCTTCCCGGTGACGATCTCCCGGGCGGCCTCCTCGAACACCCGGATGAACTCGCGGCCGATGATCTTGCGCTTCTGCTCGGGGTCGACCACCCCGTCCAGCGCGGCCAGGAACCGCTCCTGGGCGTCCACCACGTGCAGGTTCACGCCCGTGGCGGCGACGAAGTCCTTTTCGACCTGCTCGGCCTCGCCCTTGCGCAGCAGGCCGTGGTCGACGAACACGCAGGTGAGGCGGTCGCCGATGGCGCGCTGGACGAGGGCCGCGGCCACCGCCGAGTCCACGCCGCCGGACAGGCCGCACAGCGCGCGCCCGGAGCCGATCTGCGCGCGGATCTGCTCGACGGCCTCGTCGGCGATGTTGGCCATCGTCCAGTTGGGACGGCAGCCCGCCGCCTCGTACAGGAACCGCCGCAGCACCTCCATGCCGTGCTCGGTGTGCAGCACCTCGGGGTGGAACTGCACCCCGTAGAAGCCGCGTTCGCGGTCCTCCATGGCCGCCACCGGCGTGACGTCGGTCCGGGCGGTGACGGTGAAGCCGTCGGGGGCGCGGCTGACGTAGTCGCGGTGCGACATCCACACCGCCTGCTCGTGGGGCAGCCCCTCGAACAGCGTGCCGGGGTGCTCGACGACCACCGTGGCGCCGCCGTACTCGGCGATGTCGGAGTTCTCCACGGTGCCGCCGAGCGCCTGCGCCATGACCTGGTGGCCGTAGCAGATGCCCAGGGTCGGCACGCCGAGGTCGAACAGGCCCTCGGGCGCGACCGGGGCGCCCGCCTCGTACACCGACGCCGGCCCGCCCGACAGGATGATCGCCTTGGGGTTGCGGGCGCGCATCTCCGCCGCCGGCATGGTCGACGGGACGATCTCGCTGAACACGTGGCACTCCCGCACCCGCCGCGCGATGAGCTGGGCGTACTGCGCGCCGAAGTCGACGACGAGAACGGTGTCAAAGGACTGGTCTAGGGCCACCGACGACGCCTTTCGCAATGAGGTGGGCGGGGCTCCCCGGAGGGCGGGCCCTTTCAGTTTAGAGGCCGACTGCCTGCGCCAATGCGGGCCCCTGTCTCCCCGGCGCCGACGCACCGCGACCGGCCGATAGCGGTCGGCGTCCGATTCTCCCGGCCGCGCCCGCGGCGACCCCGAATCCTGATACCTGTATGTGACGACCCGACTTCTCTTCGTGCCCGATTCGTGAGGAATGACGTGAAGCTGCTCGCCGCCGTCGCCCTGGTCGCCGCGTTCGTGCCGTCCGTGCCCTCCGCTCCCCTCGCCCCCGCCTCGTCCCGCGCGCCCGACTGCGGGGCGTCCGCGGCGCGCGTCCGCCCCGGCTCCCCCGGCGTGCGCGAGCCCAACGAGTTGACGCCCGCCGAAGTGCGCGCGGCGGAGCGCGACCTCGCCGACCGGCTCGCCCGTCTGGACCGCTCCCCCGACGGCGACCGCCGGAGCCTGCCCGCACGCGTCGACGTCCCCGTCTACTTCCACGTCCTGCACGACGGGGAGCGCGGCGACGTGCCGACCGAGCGGATCCGGCGGCAGATCGCGGCGATGAACGCCGCGTACGGGGGCGGGTACGGCGGCGCCGACACCGGCGTGCGGTTCCGGCTCGTGCAGGTCACCCGCACCGACAACCCCGCCTGGTACTCCCATCCCGACCGGTACGAGATGACGTTCAAGGACCAGCTGCGCCGCGGCGGCGCGGGCACCTTGAACCTCTACAGCGCCGACACCGGCCCGGACCTGCTCGGCTGGTCGACCTTCCCGTGGCGGTACCGGTCCGAGCCGATCCGCGACGGCGTCGTCATCCACCACGAGAGCATGCCGGGCGGCTCGATCCCGGAGTTCGACCGGGGGTTCAGCGCCGTCCACGAGACCGGCCACTGGCTCGGCCTCTACCACACCTTCCAGAACGGGTGCGAGGGCGAGGGCGACCGGGTCGCCGACACCCCGCCCGAACGCGAGGCCGCCTACGGCTGCCCGACCGGCCGGGACACCTGCCCCGGCGACGGCCCCGACCCCGTCCACAACTTCATGGACTACTCCTCCGACACCTGCATGCGGGAATTCACCTGGGGCCAGGGCACGCGCATCCGCCAGGTCTGGGCCGCCTACCGCGCCTGACGACCGAGATCATCGGCCCGGTCCGCGGCAGGAGCACGGCGGACCGGGTGTAAGAGCACAGGGCGCCCGCCGTCCGACGGGCGCCCTGCGGTCTCACGTGATGTCGTCACGTGATGTCGTCACGTGATGTCGACGATCGGCAGGCGCAGGGCGGCCGGCGCGGACGCGGGGACGACCGGATTCTTGGGCGCGACCGGGGTGATGCGCTTGTAGGCGCTGCCGAGGGCGGGGCGCGGGTCGTCCTCGCCCTTGTTCGGCCAGAACGCCATGGCGCGCTCCGCCTGGGCGGTGATGGTCAGGGACGGGTTGACGCCCAGGTTCGCGGACACGGCGGAGCCGTCCACCACGTGCAGGCCCGGGTGCCCGTACACGCGGTGGTAGGGGTCGATGACCCCGGTGTCGGGCGAGTCGCCGATCACGCACCCGCCGATGAAGTGCGCGGTCAGGGGGATGTCGAACAGGTCGCCCCACGCGCCGCCGGGCAGCCCGCCGATCTCCTCGGCGATCATCCGGGTGGCCTCGTGCCCGACGGGGATCCAGGTGGGGTTGGGCTCGCCGTGGCCGCGCCGGGCCCGCACGCCCCAGCCGAACAGGCCCTTCTTGGGCGCGAGGGTGATGGAGTTGTCGCGGTTCTGCATGACCAGCGCGATGACCGTGCGCTCCGACCAGTGCCGGACGTCGAAGAGCTGCACCAGGTCCCGGGGGCTGCGGCGGACCACCTCGCGCAGGAACTTGGCCCAGCGGGGCCGGTGCCGTTCGCCGGGGCGGTCGCCGTCCACCAGCAGCGTCTGCAGCAGCGCCAGCAGGTTGGAGCCCTTGCCGTAGCGGACGGGCTCGATGTGGGTGTCGGGCGCCGGGTGGAACGACGAGGTGATCGCCACCCCTTGGGAGAAGTCGGGGCCGGGGCGGCCGTTGCGGCGTCCGGCGCCGAGGATCGCCTCGGAGTTGGTGCGGGTGAGCGCGCCGAGCCGGTCGGACAGGCGCGGCAGCACGCCGGTGGCCTTCATCCTGTGCAGGAGCTTCTGGGTGCCGTACGTCCCGGCCGCGAACACCACGTGGTCGGCGGTGAGGACCTTGCGGTTGCGGCGGAACGAGCCGGTGCGGACGATCTCCACCTCGTAGCCGCCGTCCGCCAGCGGCGCGACCCGGGTGGCGCGGCTCAGCGGCATGATCCGGGCCCCGGCGCGTTCGGCCAGATACAGGTAGTTCTCGGTGAGCATGTTCTTGGCGCCGTGGCGGCAGCCGACCATGCACTCGCCGCATTCGGTGCAGCCGCGGCGGCGCGGGCCGACGCCGCCGAAGTACGGGTCGTCGCTCTCCACGCCGGGCCCGTCGCCGAAGTGCACGCCCACGGGCGTGCGCACGAAGGTGTCCCCCCGGCCCATCCGCTCGGCCACCTTCCGGATCACCTCGTCGGCGGCGGTGACGGTGGGGTTCTGGACGACGCCCAGCATCCGCTTGGCCTGGTCGTAGTAGGGGGCGAGCTCGTCCTGCCAGTCGGTGATGTGCGCCCACTGGCGGTCCTGGAAGAAGGGCGCGGGCGGCACGTACAGGGTGTTGGCGTAGTTGAGGGAGCCGCCGCCGACGCCCGCCCCGGCCAGCACCATGACGCGGCTGCCCTTGGCCCCGCGGATCAGGTGGATGCGCTGGATGCCGGTCAGGCCGAGGGCCGGCGCCCACAGGTACCGCGAGATCCGCCAGTTGGTCTTGGGCAGACCGGGGTGGCGGTCCGCGGTGGACGGGCCGTCCGCGCCGGTGTCGAAGCGGCGGCCCGCCTCGATCACGCCGACCCGGTAGCCCTTCTCGGTGAGCCGCAGCGCCGCCACGCTGCCGCCGAAGCCCGAACCGATGATCAGGACGTCGTAGTCGCGCGCGCTGTCCGCCATCGCCCCTCCTACCTGATCCGCAGCCGCTTCATGAGCGTGACGCCGGACGACAGCAGGTCCGCGAAGCGCTCGTAGCCGAGGCCGCCCGGCGGTTCGAGGTCCATGAGGTGCTGGCTGGCGATCGTCTGCGCCTCGGTGAACCGCAGCAGGCCCTCGGCGCCGTGGCGGCGTCCCAGGCCGGACTGCTTGAACCCGCCCATGGGCGCGTCGTGCGAGGCGTACGCGGCGGCGTAGCCGTCGTTGACGTTGACCGTGCCGGCCTCGATCCGCGCGGCCACGCGGCGGCCCCGCGCCACGTCGCGCGTCCACACCGAGGCGTTCAGCCCGTAGGCGGTGTCGTTGGCGCGGACCACCGCCTCGTCCTCGTCGGCGACCTTGTAGATCGCCACGACGGGCCCGAAGGTCTCCTCCGCGCACACGTCCATGTCGGAGGTGACGTCGGTGAGGACGGTCGGCTCGTAGAACAGGGGGCCGAGGTCGGGCCGCGGGCGGCCGCCGGTCAGCACGGTGGCGCCCTTGGCGACGGCCTGCTCGACGTGCCGGGTCACCGCGTCCAGCTGGCGGGGGAAGGTCAGCGACCCCATGTCGGCGGTGAAGTCCAGGTCCGCGCCGAGCCGCATGCCCGCGACCAGCTCGACGAACCGCGGCACGAACCGGTCGTAGACCGCCTGGTGGACGTACATGCGCTCGATGGAGATGCACAGCTGGCCGGCGTTGGTGAAGCAGGCCCGGACGGCGCCGCGGGCGGTGCGCTCCACGTCGGCGTCGTCCAGCACGATCATGGGGTTCTTGCCGCCCAGCTCCAGGGAGTAGCCGACCAGCCGGGGCGCGAGCCGCTCGGCGACGGCCCTGCCGCCGCGGGTGGAGCCGGTGAAGGAGACGTAATCGGCGCCGTCGAGCAGCGGGTCGCCGATCTCGGCGGGGTCGCCGACGACGATCTGCCACAGGTCGCGCGGCAGGCCGAGGGAGACCAGCAGGTCCTGGATCCACAGGCTGGACAGGCAGGTCTGGGTGTCCGGCTTGTGGATCACGGCGTTGCCCGCCATCAGCGCGGGCGCGATGTCCCCGGCGCCGAGCGCGAACGGGTAGTTCCACGGCGAGATCAGCGCGACGACGCCCTTGGGGTGGCGCAGTTCCTGGACGCGGGTCAGGCCGGGCAGCATGCCCGTCCGGCGCCGGGGCCGCAGCAGCCGGGGCGCGCGGCGCGCATAGTACAGCGCGCACATCGCCACGTCGAGGAACTCCTCCAGCGCGTGCCGCCGGGCCTTGCCGGTCTCCAGCTGGATGATGTCGAGGATCTCGTCGCGCCGCTTCATCAGGGCGTCGGGCAGGCGCAGGAACGGCTTGACCCGCTCGGCGACCGGCAGGCGGGCCCAGGCGCGCTGCGCCCGGCGCGCCCGCTCGTAGGCGGCGCGCACGTCGTCGGGGCGGGACAGCGGGACGTCGGCCAGCGGCGCACCGGTGAAGGGCGTGGGCACGGTGGTCGTGGGAGCGTCGTCCGCGGCGGCGATCCGGGACGTCAACCGCTCGATCAGGGTGGGGGCGAGGGTGTGCTCCGCCGCGCCGTCGGCGGAGACGGTCCGTGATGCCATGGCACAGCAGCGTATGACCCCCCGGCCATATTTGACTACCCGTCAGTAAGGGGCCGATGGCGGCCAGTTCCGCCGCACCCCCGGCGACCTCAGCGGACGCGCCGCCGCCGGTGCGCGACGGACCGCGGCGCTCCGGCCACATTGGGCAATCCCGGGAACGACCATGACGTCCCGGTGTATCCCCGTGATCGGGAAGGAGTGACCAGGCATCGCCCTCGTCCGCGTCACGGCACTGGCTGCCGCGCGCCGGGCACCCCGCGCGGGCATGCCGCGACGGAGGGGACCACATGATCGACACTGCCTTCGGCGGTTTCGGCGAGGACGGCGGCGACGCGCCGCGCCGGGGCGGCGCCGGCTCCGGCGGCCCGGGCGGCGCGTCCCGAACGG